>JAFVUT010000045.1 GCA_017502545.1 Ruminiclostridium sp. | reverse complement strand
TTCGCCGTTGCGACGGCGAAACTCTACGAGGTTTTTTGACAGACGAAGGACCTGCTGCAAGGTGCAGCAGGTCCTTCGTCTGTCAAAGAACGATCGCTTCAAGAGGCTGAGGTCCTTGACCCATGAGAAACCCTGATGGACAGGATGGGGATTCCTCGTTTTACAAATGGAACAGGGTTTGCTATAGTAAAAACAGAAATTGACACGGCGAACATTGCCCCTGTTCTCCGTGTGAATGCTGCAGAAGACGGGCTGCCTCTCCAAGTCCGCCGGAGGACCCATTGCTCTCTGGGGTCCGCGCAGCGTAAAAGAAGGCACAGAGGATTGGCCGATCCTCTGTGCTTTTGTATGTTTCGAATAAAACAAAGCCGTGGTATGTATGCTGTCATACCACGGCATTTTTTATTTCTGTTCAGACTTCTTCATGGCCATACGGCGCATGGCTTCCTTGTCCACTTCCTCCTCCATCCAGAGGTGGAACTCGATGCTGTCCATGTCGTGATAGGGGCTCACGGCGGGCTCCCCATTTTCGTCCAGTTCTTCTTCCTCTTCCTCCATCAGACCAAAGCCCATCATGGCCAGGTCCAGGTCATCGATGGAGCCGATGTTGTCCAGATTCAGATTGCTGAAATCAATTTCCTTTGCCATTGCTGTACCTCCGTTTGAATTGGCGCGGTGAGGCACCTGATTTTCCTTGGCTCTACTATAGCATAGTTTGCCCCCCTTGTCACGCCTTTGTGAGAAATCCTGTTTTTTCCGTGGAAAGCGGTGCCGGTTTTGTCAGGAAAAACAGAGCGATACCCTTGACAAATGGATAAAAATGCACTAACATAGTGCCAAACCAGAGATAGAGGTGCGTTTCACCAAGAGTACCCGGGTCAATGCCGTGCAGGGCAGGGCCGGTGAAAGGGGTGGGCGCCGAAGTGGGTCTTCCCTGCATGGGAGGCTTCGCTGGGCGAACGAATTAAGAGTCGTTCGACTGTCGCAAATGGAAACATTTTGCGGAGGGCTATCCTTGATACGAACGCCGGCATGGTTGCCGGAGCTATTGTCGTTTTATCAAGCAGCTATCCCCGCATAGCGTGCTTGGTTTTTTTATACCCAAAACCAGGTGCGTATCCAACAATATGCAGGAGGAAATTATCATGAAGAATCAGAATCCTATTTTCAGAGGCATCGCAACCGCACTGGTGACCCCCACCACCCCCCTGGGCGTGGATTATGACCGCATGGGCAAGCTCATTGACTGGCAGATCGAGAAGGGCATCAACGCCCTGGTCATCTGCGGCACCACCGGCGAGAGCTCCACCCTGACCGACGCCGAGCACCGCGAAGTCATGCGCTACTCCATCGACCGGGTCAACGGTCGTGTTCCCGTCATCTGCGGCACCGGCAGCAACGAGACCGACTATGCTGTGGAGCTGACCAAGTCCGCCTGCGCCGACGGCGCTGACGGTGTCCTGGTTGTGACCCCCTATTATAATAAGACCACCCAGAACGGCCTGGTGAAGATGTATAACACCATCGCAGACGCCAGCACCAAGCCCGTGATCCTCTATAACGTCCCCTCCCGTACCGGCATCGGCATTGAGCCCGCCACCTATGTGAAGCTGGCCGACCACCCCAATATCTGCGCCATCAAGGAGGCCAACGGCGACATATCCAAGATCGTGGAGACCTTTGCCCTGGTGGGCGACAAGCTGGATATTTATTCCGGCAATGACGACCAGATCGTTCCCATCCTGGCCATGGGCGGCATGGGCTGCATCTCCGTCCTGTCCAACGTGATCCCCACCGAGACCGTGGCCATCACCGACAAGTTCTTCGCCGGTGACGTGGCTGGGGCCGCCAAGCTCCAGTGCGACTTCATGCCCCTGGTCCGCTCCCTGTTCTGCGAGAGCAACCCTATCCCCGTGAAGGCAGCCATGGCCGCCATGGGCTTCTGCGAGAACTACCTGCGCCTGCCTCTGGTCCCCATGGAGGAGGCACATTACGAAGTGATGATCCAGCGCATGCGTGCTCTTGGAATTCAGGTTTAAGTTGAGGTAACGCCATGAATGTGATCGTAAACGGTGCTCTGGGCCGTATGGGCCAACAGGTCTGCAAGCTCCTGGAGGAGAATGGTCTCACCCTGGCAGCCGCTGTGGACCGGGCCGGCGGGGAAGGCGTATACCAGAGCCTGACCGACTACACCGGTCCCGCCGATGTGGTCATCGACTTCTCCAACCACGCCAGCGCCCAGGAACTGGTGGACTACTGCAAGAGCCGGAACCTGCCCCTGGTGGCAGCCACCACCGGCTACACCCCCGAGGAGTTCGCCGTCCTGGAGGAGGGGGCCAAGGCCGTTCCCATCTTCCAGTCCTATAATATGTCCGTGGGCGTTGCCCTCCTGGCCCGTCTGGTGAAGCAGGCCGCCGCCATCTTCGGCGGCTGTGACGTGGAGATCATCGAGGCCCACCACAACCGCAAGGCCGATGCTCCCAGCGGCACCGCCCTCCTCCTGGCCGACGCCGTGAAGGAGAAGCGCCCCGATGCCGAGTATGTCTTCGGCCGCTCCGGCCAGCACAAGCGCCAGCCCAACGAGATCGGCATCCACGCCCTGCGTATGGGCAACGTGGTGGGTGAGCACGAGGTCATCTTCGCCACCGACAACCAGACCATCTCTCTGAAGCACCAGGCCCATGACCGGGCCCTCTTTGCCGACGGTGCCATCGCTGCCGCCCGCTTCATCGTGAACCAGGCCCCCGGCTTCTACCACATGGACGACCTGCTGGGCCCCTTAGGAAAAGAAACAGATAGAAAAGAGAACGGAACTATGCTGTATGATAACCTCTCTGTCAATGAACTGGGCCACCTGACCATCGGCGGCCTGGATACCGTGGACCTGGCCGACCGGTTCGGCGCCCCCCTGTATGTCCTGGACGAGGACCAGGTCCGGGCCAACTGCCGGACCTACGTCCAGGCCCTGGGCCAGTATATGCCCGAGGGCTCCTGCCCCCTCTTTGCGGGCAAGGCCCTGTGCTTCAAGGGGCTCTACCCCATCCTGGACTCTGAGGGCATGGGGGCCGACGTGGTCTCCCCCGGCGAGATCTACACCGCCCTGGCCGGCGGATTCCCCCCGGAGAAGCTCTACTTCCACGGCAACAACAAGACCGACGAGGACATCCAGTACGCCCTGGAGAGCAAGGTGGGCCATTTCATCGTGGACAACCATCACGAGCTGGAGCGGCTGGACCGTGCCGCCGGGGAGATGGGCATCCGCCAGAAGGTCCTCCTCCGGGTCACCCCCGGCATCGATCCCCATACCCTCCAGGCCATCAACACCGGCCGCATCGACTGCCAGTTCGGCGTTCCCATCGAGACCGGACAGGCTGCCCGGTTCGTCCGGGCCGCCGTGGAGATGAAGAACCTGGACGTGATGGGCTTCCACAGCCATATCGGCTCCCAGATCTTTGAGGCAGAGCCCTTCTGCGATGCGGTGGATATCCTGCTGGACTTTGCCGACCAGATGCGCAAAGAGCTGGGCTTCACCGTCCGGGTCCTGAACCTGGGGGGCGGCTTCGGCGTGCGGTATAAGGAGTCCGACCCTGTGGTGGACATCCCCGCAAACATCAAGGCCCTCTCCGAGCACCTGAAGGCAGGCTGCGCCGCCAAGGACTACCCTGTGCCCCAGATCCTTCTGGAGCCCGGCCGGAGCATCGTGGCCAACGCCGGTATTACCCTCTACCGGGTGGGCGGCGTGAAGACCATCGAGGGATACCGCAGCTACATCACCGTCAACGGCGGCATGACCGACAACCCCCGGTACGCCCTGTACCAGGCCCCCTATACGGTCCTGCCTGCCGACCGGATGAACGACCCCCGTGATTTCCAGTGCACCATCGCAGGCCGCTGCTGCGAGAGCGGCGACCTGATCCAGGAGAACATCATGATGCCCAGGGCGGAGCGGGACGACCTGATCGCCGTTCTGACCACCGGCGCCTACAACTTCACCATGTCATCCAACTACAACCGCCTCTGCCGACCTGCCTTGGTGTTGGTCCATGAGGGCCAGGCCCGTCTGGCCGTCCGCCGCCAGACCTTCGAGGACCTGATCGCCTGCGATCTGTAACTCTAAGGCCCCCTCCGGGAGGGGGCTGTCAGCGAAGCTGACTGGGGGAGCATTCGTAACCTCGCAACTGTAAACTCCCTCCGTCTCGCCTGCGGCGAGCCACCTCCCTCGGGGAGGGAGGCTTGTGGTTACATATAGGCAGATCAACCGAACAAAACAAAAGCCGAGCCGAAGACATTCCGTCTTCGGCTCGTTTTTTGCTCAAAATTTGGTTTTCCTCAGCAGGATCAGCCCCAGGACCAGGGTGATGACCTCGCCGATGAGGGCGGCCATCCAGATGCTCAGGCCCCCGCCCAGGGCGAAGAGGGCCAGCAGGGCACCGGGGAGGAAGAGGAAACCACGGCTCAGGGAGAGAAGACCGGAGGCAAAGCCCTTGCCCAGGGCGGCGAAGTAACCGGCCAGGGCGATGGAGATGCCCGCGGGCAGGTAGGACAGAGTGTACTGCCGCAGAGCCGACACGGTGTCTCCGAAGAGGGCGCTGTCCCCCTCCAGCAGGAGGGAGGTGATGGCCCCGGGGGCCAGCTGGCAGACCAGTTCCACCACCAGCCCCACCGCCAGAACGGTGATGAGGCACTGCTTCAGATAATATCGGACAGAAGACTTGTCGTTCTGGCCCACCGCCAGGCTCACCAGGGGCATCATGCCCTGGGCGATGCCCTGCATGACCATGGACACCAGGAGGCTGATGTAGGCAATGACAGCGTAGATGGCCAGGGATTCCTCACCCAGCAGGGAGAGGATCACGTGGTTGTACAGGAGGGTCAGAAAGCCCAGCATCAGCTCGATGGAGCAGTCGGCGATGCCCAGGGGGAGGATCCGCTTGAACTCCTTCAGCTTGAGCTTGAACTTCCGGAAGCGGAGGTTGGACTTTCCGGAGAGGAAGTAGGACAGGAAGAAGGCCATGCTGCCCAGCTGGGCCAGGCCGGTGGCCAGGGCGGCGCCGAAGACCTCCCAGTGGAGGAGAAAAATGAAAACGTAGTCCAGGCCCACGTTGATAACGAAGCTGATACCCACACCGATGGTGGCCAGGATGGGGGCGCCGTCCACCTTGACCATGACCTCCAGGCAGTAGGACAGGATGAAGCAGACCGAGAACAGACAGATCACGTGGAGGTACTGGGTGGTGTAGCCGATGGTCTGGGGGCCTGCACCCAGCAGGTAGCCCAGAGGCTCGGCAAAGAGGGAGACCCCCACCGTCAGCAGAAGGGAGACCGCCAGGATGACGGCCACCGTCTGGGTGAAGATCTCCTCGGCCCGGTCGTGCTCCTGGTTGCCCATGGCGAAGGCGCACAGGGTGGAGGTGCCCATGGACAGGAGGATGGCAATGCCCGAGAGGATGTTGATGAAGGGCAGGGAGATGTTTACGGCGGCCAGGGCGATCTCGCCCACACCCTTGGAGACGAAGATGCCGTCGATGATGGTGTAGGAGGAGAAGAGGACCATGGCCGAGACCGAGGGGGCCACATACCGGGCAAAGGTCTTCCAGGACCGGGTGGGCAGGGCTGCGTGGGAAGAAGACAAGATGATTCACCTCATTTTAATGTTTGGGAAGAAGGAAAGGCTCCCTCTGAGGAGGGAGCTGGCACGGCGCAGCCGTGACTGAGGGAGAGATAACGGAAGGGAAAGGGTAATGCAAACCTGTCCCGTTACGGTCTCTCTCCCTCCGCCTCGCATTCGTTCGGCACCTCCCTCGTCAGAGGGAGGCTTTTATCATCCAATCAAGTATAACTTGCGTATAGGGTGCGTATTTGCTATACTAAGGATAAACTGTGGGGCAACCCCAGAGTCAAGAGCAAACCCAAACTTTTTTCGGCAAGGAGGGATGATGTGGACAAACACCTCTTCAAAACGGCAGAGTTTGCCGCCTTGTGCGGGGTGAAGAAGGACACCCTCCTCCACTACGACCACATCGGCTTATTAAAGCCCCAGCGGGTGGGGGAGAACGGCTACCGGTACTATTCTGCCCGCCAGCTGGCCGCCTATGACCTGATCTCTGCCCTCCGCCGTCTGGACACCCCTCTGTCCGAGATCCGGGACTATCTCACCCGCCGCAGTCCCGAAGCTCTGCTGGAGCTGTTGGAGGAGAAGGAGGCCGCCCTGGAGGCCGAGCGGAAGCGGCTGGAACGGATGGGGAGCCTCCTGCGGGAGACCATCCGCACCACCAAGCTGGCCCGGGAGGTCCGGCCGGGAGAAATTCGGTTGGAGGAACTGCCCTCCGCCGTCTTTGCGGTGGTGAAGGCCCCCAGATTTCAGGAATTTGAGGAGTCGGTCTACCTCCTCCATGTCCGGGAGCTTCTCACCTGGGCCCGGGAGCAGGGGAGCGGAGCCAGTGCCCCCGGCGACATCTTCTCCCGGGAGAACCTGGACCGGGAGGAGGTCCGGGAGGACTTCTACTACTGTCAGGTCCCTGATGGAACGGAGGGCTGGCCCCTCCACCATCGGCCCGGGGGGACCTACGCCGTTCTCTACCACCAGGGGTCCTACCAGTCGGAGTATGAGGCCATCCGCCGGCTCCGGGACTGGGTCCGGGACCAGGGCTATACCATCGGCGGGGACCTCTACGAGGAGGATCTGGTGAACTACACCACCTCGGCCGACCCCGATTCCTATTTGTTGAAGTTGAGCGTGAAGATAAGGAGGAACCAAGGATGACACTGGATATCACCAAGATCACCCGGGATTACACCGTGAAGAAGCTGGGGGAGGAGGACTTCCCCGCCATCCTGGCCCTGTACGGGGGCAATCCCCAGTATTTTGAAGCCATGAACCAGCCCGTCCCGACAGGGGGCCTGGAGGAGGACCTGGCCGCCGTTCCCGACGGTAAGACCCTGGAGGACAAGTACTGGCTGGGCTTCTGGCGGGAGGAAACCCTGGTGGCCACCCTGGAGCTGGTCACCGGCTACCCCGAGGAGAACACCGCCTACATCGGCCTCTTCATGATGGACTCCGCCCGCCAGGGCCAGGGGGAGGGCAGCAAGCTCATGGGCGAGCTGTTCGCCTGGCTGAAGGAGGGAGGCTTTGCCTGGGTGGAGCTGTCCTACAGCTACGGCAACCCCCAGAGCGAGCGGTTCTGGTTCAAGAACGGCTTCTTCCCCACGGGAGCCATGCGGCAGATGGAGGACTATGTGGCCATCTCCCTCCAGAAGCACCTGTAAGGAGGGGGAAGACCATGAGTTATCTGACCTATCTGGCCTCGGACCATCCCCTGGAGGAGGTCAAGAATCCCCACGACCGTCTGCTGTCTGTGAACGAAGCCCTGGACCTGGGGGTGAAGAACATTCCCGAGGAGTTCCTGGCCCCGGATTTTGACCGGGACAAGCCGGAGGTCCTTCTCTGTGCCGACCGGCGGGTGGATCTGGACCTGCTGGGCCGGGTCAGCGACGGGGGACACGACGACGACTTCTGCCTGCTCCCCTTTGAGGAAGGAGAAGACGTCTACACCCGGAAAAAGTATAAGGTAAGCCTGGGCTGGCCCCAATACACCCGGGGACGGGCCGAAAAGATCATCCAGTATATTAGGGAGAACCTCCGCCACACCGATGAAGTGGAGCTGTGGCGGATCTGGATGGGGACCGACGAGACTCCCTCCATCTTCTCCACCAGCATTTCGGTGAACAAGCTGACTCCCCAGGACATTTACGAGATCGACAACCGCAACGTCATCGAGGAGGCCCAGCGGTTCGGCGGCCTGCCGGTGCAGTATAAATTGGTCATCAAAGCAGAGCAAGAAAAAATCCGTATGCCAACGGCATACGGATTTTTTCTTATGGATGGGAGCCAAAGTGATCGACGGCAATTTTGTCCAGTTGGGCTGTGATTCGTGGAAAGGGTAGATTGAGGTCCAGAGTTTTCACGCTGATTTGGTTTCCGCCAATGGAGAATATACAGTCGGGGGTGATGCTCTCTTGTGTCTTGGCATACAGAAGCATACCGGAGACATTTCCGCTGTTATCTTTATCTAGGTTCTTTACATAGGTGAAAATTTGATAAAGATTATTGGAGTGCAGAGAGTAGCTGCCATATTGCTGCTGCATAGTTTTAGCATAGTACTTCGTATCAATAATTAAGGTTTTTTCTTTGTACCGAAGGGTGATGTCGGTTTGCATGATGGGCAGGAACTGGATTGTTACATTATTTGTATCGGTGTCCAGGTTCCATTTTACCTGTGCAGATTTTACCTCGTCAAGATATGGATGATGTTGCTTGTAGTATTCCAACACGAATCGCTCGTATAGCCGTTCCATGTGTTCGTCTGAAAAAGCAGTCATCCTATAGATGCCCTGCTCGGTGGTTTGAAGCATACCAGACAACACAAAGTAGCAAATATTGATAAGCATTTCGTAGTTCCGGTTGCTTCTTTGGTAGCGCAATGTGTTCCAGTGGATTGCAGAGGGGGTAACGGTATCAATTTCAGAGAAGAACAGCATAAGGTTGCGAAGGGCAGATTTCCGTTTTTGCTTGACAGTTGGCTCACGAAGCAGGAATGCAACTGTCGTTTTTATAATTTGGTTGTATAGGTTATTTGCAGACAGTTCATCGAACTCACAAGAAAGCAATTGTTTATGCTGAACTCTGTTTTGTACTGTACCGTGCATATCCAGTTTGCCGCGGAGAAGGGGCAGGCTTTCCTTTTTTGCAATGTATTCACGGTGAAGGCCTTGTTTGAGCTGTTGAGAAATCCCTTTGCTCAGAATGGCGGCAAACAAATCATGGATTTGCTCGAATTCTTCAGAAGCAATATCCTCATAATTGTTTTGTTTCAGCACTTGAAACGCATAGGTCAGCATATGATAAACATTCTGGATAAGGATTCCCTTGTCATTCGTCATGGAATACACCACTCAATCGAGTTTCCCAGTGTTGGACCTTTTGTTTGTCATCAAACCAGTATTCTTGCAACATGGGTATGATATCGTAATTGACAACTGACCGCATCCATTCTTCGGAGCAGGTTGTCTGTCCGCAGAAATAGCTGTGGCCGATGCAGAAACCGTCACCAAGAGAATGATCCGTCTTGATTGCCCGATTCAGATCTTTTATCGTGTCAATCAAGGCATCAAAGGTTTCATCGTTCAGGGAGGATTGATACTTGCGGAAACCATCAGAATTGAAACCGGGTTCCATAGAGAAAAAGCTGAACCGTCTGCGTAAAGCATAGTCGATCATAGCAAGGCTTCGGTCTGCGGTATTCATCATGCCTATGATATACAGTTTCGGCGGGATACTGAATGGAATTCCGTTGGTGGACAGGGAGATCTCAGTATCACGATAGTCCTTTTCGATCAGCATTAACAGCTCACCGAAGATTTTACTCATGTTGCCGCGATTGATCTCGTCAATGATGAAAAAGTACTCCTGGTCGGGATGGTCTTTGGCGGCCTTACAAAATTGATAAAATACGCCGTCTGTCAGCTTAAAGCCGTTATCGTGGGGCTTGTAACCCATGACAAAATCTTCGTAGGAATAATTCTGATGGAACTGGATGAATTTGATGCGAGACTCGTCTTTGACACCCATCATAGAGTAGGCAAGGCGTTTTGCGGCGAACGTCTTGCCCACGCCGGGAGCCCCTTGCAGAATTAGATTCTTCTTGCTGCGGAGAAGAGAAACTAAGGTATCATACTTTGGTTCATCCATATAAACTTGCTGAAGAAAATCTTCTTTGGTGTATGGGTCTAGAGTTTCCTCTTTCAAAGGAAGAGGATTGACCTCACGAACCATATCCATGATAAAATCAAATTCGCCCTTGGTCAGTTTGAAGAGACTGCCTTGGGGAGAAACGAAATATTCCATTCGCTCCAATTCCGGGCAGGCTTTTAAGGTGGCATAGTCTATAGGAATATTCAGACTTTCGACTTTTTCAAAATAGAGATTATCGTCATCATGCTCCCTGGAAATTCTGGCGAGGGCAACGACCTGTTTAACAGGGTGGGATTCATAACCAATGACCAGATCACCAGCTTTAGCATCCAGGAAGTTTTGGAAAACTCGGCGTTTGTTGCCATTGGCGTTGTAAAGTGTATAGCTTTGCTCTGCGCCTACGGCAATATTTGAGAAACTCCAAATGCTGGGGTTGGCGTTTAACCACCAGAAACCAGTGGGTTCTGCGGAAGTTGTTGAGGGATTTGTAGCGTTTGTCGCAATATGCGAAAGGTCAATAGATTCCAAGGCCTCTTCGAGTTCACTGCGAAGTTTCCAAATATAGGAACCCTCAGTGTTTCGGTCAGCGTGCTTTCCTACATATAAAATGGGCCACCATTTGGCGTTTTCCGTATTTCCCTGCATGATTGGGCAGTTTGTCTTTTCTGCGATTCGTTTAGCCAGGTAAGAAGAGCCAGAGTTATAAAAATTAGGAGTTTCCCCATATTTTACGGAGAGTTGCTTACAGGTTGCAGAACCGCCATAGTCCTGCATACGCTTCATAATTTGCAGACTGGATTCGGTGAACACGGTTTCATCCTGGAGGAGGTCGATCCACTGTTGAACAGAAAGCCCGGGAGAGTAGTCCTCGGGGAACCAGGGACCGTCATCGGCAGGCTGGTTATAGAACCGACTTATAAAGAAGACGAAATCCACAGTCAAGGTTCGCAGATAAGGGTCACGATAGCAGGAATCCGTCAACTGTGCTTGGAGCATTTGTTGGCAAGCACTGTCTTCCTGCAGGAGGGAACACATTTCATCGTATAACTTATACGCGCCGATGATGTTGCTAGGGTCAGAGTTTCGCTTGGGAATGAATGTACTGTTAAGGTTTTTTGCAGTTTCCAGACATTCAGAATACTTGTAAATATAATACTTATCAGGGAATCGAAGCCAAAGATAAATACTGATAGCATTTGTATTCTGGTAATGATTTTTCCAGCCATCGGGATTGCGAGTAGATTTCCAATTATCAGCGAACAACTGAAAATTTTCGATTCGCTCATACAAATCCTTGGTTTCGTCATATAAGTTGGAGAATGCAGCACGAACAGCTTCGGGGTCTGCTTCTGCAAATTCAAGAATCATCGCTTTGGCGTAAAAATAACCGGAAGCCAGAAGACTGTAAGTTTTGGAGAGAGCGTTCTCCAACATTTCTTTGAAATTGGGGGCATCGAGATTCCAGTTTATCTGAAAATGCTGAACAGCTTCCCATTTAAACTGTTCATCGCTGAAATGCTTGGGGAAATAGTCTTTGTATGCTACCAGAACGGAAGAGAATGCATCCATTGAAATCATTTTTGACACCTCTATTCGTGTTGTAATTGCTATAATTTTATCATAAAAAGCGGATTTTGCAACACGGACGAAAAATGAAAGAACCTCTGTATGGGACAATTCCACACAGAGGTTCTTTTGTAGTAGTCACTTTTTCTCCCACTGCTCCCGGGTCATCACATTGGTGTGGCCAATGCGGACTTCGTTCAGCAGGGGAACGGGAACCTGGTCACAGGTGTGGTGGTATTGAAAGCCCATCTTCTCCTGGGCCCGTTTGGATTTCACATTCCCCTCATAGTACCCGGCCCAGATGGTGGTCATGCCCAAATCTTCAAAGCCGTACCGCAGGATCTCGGTGGCGGCCTCGGGCATGTAGCCCCGGCCCCAGAAGGGTTTGCCCAGCCAGAAGCCCAGCTCACACTCATCGGCCCGGTCGGTCATGTCGGTGTCCTCCCCGGTCTTCAGGGCGATGGCACCGATGACCTCAGGGCGGTCTTTTTCGCAGATGGCAAAGGAGTGGTCCCCTCGAAGGACGGTCCGGATGATCTCCCGGCTCTCCTCCACACTTTTGTGGGCAGGCCAACCGACGGCAGGGCCCACCTCGGGGTCCCTGGCGTAGCGGAACAGGTTCTCGGCGTCGGATTCCTCCCAGGGGCGGAGGATGAGCCGCTTGGTCTCCAGTCTCATGGCTCAAAACCTCGCGATCCCGGCCCGGCGGGCTTCGGCGGCCACGGCCTTGGCCACCGCATCGGCGGCAGCCCGGTTCAGGGGAGAGGGGAGGATGTAGTCGGCGGAGAGCTCTTCGTCGCTGACCATATCCGCCAGAGCCTGGGCGGCGGCGTACTTCATCTCCTCGGTGATCTGGACGGCCCCGCAGGAGAGGGCCCCCTTGAACAGGCCGGGGAAGACCAGCACGTTATTGATCTGGTTGGGGAAGTCGGACCGTCCGGTGCCCACCACGGCGGCGCCGTGGGCCTTGGCGATGTCAGGCATGATCTCCGGGACGGGGTTTGCCATGGAGAGGATGATGGGGTCCTTGGCCATGGTCGCCACCATCTCCCCGGTGACCAGGCCGGGACGGGAGACCCCGATGAACACATCGGCCCCCACCAGGGCATCGGCCAGGGAGCCCTTCCGGCCCTCCCGGTTGGTGCGGGCGGCCAGCTGGGCGTGGTGGTCGGACAGGCTGGGGTCACCGGCCCACAGGATGCCGTCCTTGTCGGAGAGGGTCATGTTGGAAAAGCCCTGGTCCAGCAGGAGCTTGGCGGCGGCACCGCCGGCAGCACCGATGCCGTTGATGACGATGCGGACTTCCTCCTTCTTCTTGCCCACCACCTTCAGGGCGTTGGTCAGGGCGGCGGTGATGACCACGGCGGTGCCGTGCTGGTCATCGTGGAAGACGGGGATGTCGCAGATCTCCTTCAGGCGGCGCTCCACCTCAAAGCACCGGGGGGCGGAGATGTCCTCCAGGTTGATGCCGCCAAAGCTCTTGGAGATGAGGGCGATGGTCTCCACCATCTTGTCTACGTCCTGGGTGTCCACGCAGATGGGGAAGGCGTCCACCCCGGCGAACTCCTTGAAGAGGACGCATTTGCCCTCCATGACGGGCATACCCGCCAGAGGGCCGATGTCCCCCAGGCCCAGGACGGCGGAGCCGTCGGTGATGACGGCCACCATGTTCTGTCGGCGAGTCAGGGCGAAGGATTTGGCGGGATCCTTCTGGATCTCCAGGCAGGGGGTGGCCACACCGGGGGTGTAGGCCAGGGAGAGGTCCTTCTGGGTCTGGATGGGGCAGCGGGAGACCACCTCCAGCTTGCCCTTTAATTCATAATGGTAAGCCAAAGATTCGGCGTTAATGTCCATGGGAATGGTACCTCCTGGTAGGGTTTCGTGAGCCTCCCCTGTGAGGGGAGGTGGCTTCGGCGGAGCCGAAGTCGGAGAGGTGCGGGGTGAAAGGGTATGCTGTCGTACCGGTACGACAGTTCAACTGCAAGGGTAGCACCCCTCAGTCAGCCTGGCGCTGCCAGCTCCCCTATCAAGGGGAGCCTTTCTTGTGCTTGATTATACCATTTGCTCGGGATGAAAAGCCCCGTCGAATTCCTCCGGGGTGAAGAGGCCCAACTGTACGGCGGCCTCCTTGAGAGAGATGTTCTCCCTGTGGGCCAGCTTGGCGATCTTTGCTCCGTTCTCGTAGCCCACGATAGGGGTCAGGGCGGTGACCGTCATGAGGGAGCGGTCCAGGTTCTCCGCCATCTTCTCCCGGTTGGGGGTGAGGCCCTCCAGACAGCGGGCGGTGAAGGACTCCATGGCGTCGGCCAGGAGCCGGACGGACTGGAGGTAGTTCAGGGCCAGCACGGGCATATACACGTTCAGCTCAAAGTTACCCTGGCTGGCGGCGATGCCCATGACGGTGTCGTTGCCCATGACCTGGACGGCCACCATGGTGAGGGCCTCGCACTGGGTGGGGTTGACCTTGCCGGGCATGATGGAGGACCCGGGCTCGTTTTCGGGAATCAAGATCTCACCCAGACCACACCGGGGACCGGAGGCCAGCCAGCGCACATCGTTGGCGATCTTCATGAGGTTGGCGGCCAGGGCCTTGAGGGCACCGTGGGAGTAGACCAGGGCATCGTGGGCGGTGAGGGCGTGGAACTTGTTGGGGGCTGTGCGGAAGGGAAGGCCCGTGAGCTTGGCGGCCTCCTGGGCGGCGGTCTCTCCGAAGCCCTTGGGAGAATTCAGACCGGTGCCCACGGCGGTGCCCCCCAGGGCCAGCTCATACAGGCCATCCAGAGAGCCCAGGATCATGTCCCGGGCGTACTCCACCATGCTCTTCCAGCCGGAGATCTCCTGGCCGAAGGTGATGGGGGTGGCGTCCTGGAGGTGGGTGCGTCCGGTCTTTACGATATCTTTGTTCTCCTCCTCCAGGCGGCCCAGGCAGGACAGGATGGTCTCCAGGGCGGGCAGGAGCCGCTCCTGGACGGCGGTCACCGCGGCGATGTGCAGGGCGGTGGGGAAGGTGTCGTTGGAGCTCTGGGACATATTCACGTGGTCATTGGGGTGAAGGACTCTGGTCCCGGCCAGGTGGTTGCCGTAGTTGGCGATGACCTCGTTGCAGTTCATGTTGGTCTGGGTGCCGCTGCCGGTCTGCCAGACGGCCAGGGGGAAGTGTCCTTCCAGCTTCCCGGCCAGGATGTCCCGGCAGGCCGCCTGGATGAGGGCGAACCGGTCCTGGTCCAGCTTGCCCAGCCGGTGGTTGGCGGCGGCGCAGGCCTCCTTCAGCACGGCAAAGGCCCGGATGATCTCCTCGGGCATCTTCTCGGTGCCGATGGGAAAGTTTTCAAAGCTTCTCTGGGTCTGGGCCCCCCAATACCGGTCAGCCGGGACGGCCACTTCACCCATGGTGTCGTGTTCCAAGCGGAATTCCAAAGAAATCGCCTCCTATAAAAGTAAAAGAGGCGGCTTTTGGCCGCCCCTTGAAAGATGCAGGTCAGTTACACGTTCAGGTTCATTTTTTCAAACATATCGTTGAAGGTGCCGCAGTTGCGGACCACCACACCGGCCCGGGAGTCAAAGACCAGGGGCGGGGTGTTGATGAGGATGAGCTTGTGACCCTGGTAGGCCTTCATCAGGTTGGGGACAGGGAACTCCGCCAGGGCAGAGCCGTCGATGATGAGGACCTCGCAGGACTTGACGGTCTCTATGGCCTTGTGGATCAGGTCCAGGTCGTAGGGCTCCTCCTCCAGGACGATGGCGGGGCGGATGAAGTCGCCGCACATATCCACGGTGCACTGGGGGACGATGGCGGGGTCGTCATAGATCTTGAAGAAGTCAAAGTAGTCATCACACTTGGCGCACCAGGTCCGCATCACCGATCCGTGGGTCTCGATGACCTTCCGGCTGCCGGCCTCCTGGTGGATGCCGTCGATGTTCACGGTGATGATGGCCTTGAGCTTCCCGGCCTGCTCCAGCTTCACCAGGGACTGGTGGGCGATGCCGGGCTCTGCCTCAATGAGGGGGGCCAGGACCTTCTCCCGGTACCACCGGAAGAAGATGGTGGGGGACCGCTGGACGAAGGACAGGCGGAGCATCTGGCTGGGAGAGAAGCGGAACTTCTTCTTGTAGTCGGCATCCATTTCCCGGTAGTCGGGGAAACCGGCATCTTTGGAAAAATCCTTACCGGAGATGAACACGATGTTGTCGCTCTCGTTGATCCACTTTTCCATGATGGAAAGTTCGATGGACATGACAAATCTTCCTTTCTTCCGGGGATGGAGTCAGCGGACGATGATCTGGGAGAAGACCTCACCGATGGGCTCGTTGATGGCCAGGTCGGCCTGACTGTCCATACTGGTCCTGGACTTGTTGATGAGGACCAGCTTATTGCCCCGGTAGTAGTTCACAAGGCCCGCGGCGGGGTAGACCACCAGGGAGGTACCGCCGATGATGAGCATATCGGCGTTTCGGATGGCGTTGACCGCCCCGGCGATCACGTCGGAGTCCAGGCCCTCCTCGTAGAGGACCACGTCGGGACGGACGATGCCCTTGCAGTCGCCGTTGTCGCAGTAGGGCAGGATGTCGCAGTTTGCGATGTGGGACACGGGGAACTTCTTGCCGCAGCGGGGGCAGTAGTTGCGCAGGGTGGAGCCGTGGAGCTCATAGACCACCTTGCTGCCGGCATCCTGGTGGAGGCCGTCGATATTCTGGGTGACCACGGCGGAGAGCTTTCCGGCCTTTTCCAGCTCGGCCAGCTTTAAGTGGGCGGGGTTGGGCTTGGCCCCTTCGATGATCATCTTGTCCTTGTAGAACTTGTAGAACTCCCCGGGGTTCCGGGCAAAGAAGCTGGCGGAGAGGATGGTCTCCGGGGGATAGTCATACTTCTGGTTGTAGAGACCGTCCACGCTGCGGAAATCAGGGATTCCGGACTCGGTGCTCACGCCTGCACCGCCGAAGAAGACGATGCGCTGGCTCTCGTCGATCCATTTCTGTAAGGTTGCGATTTTCTGGTCCATAAGTGCCTCCTTTTCTGATGGGACGGGTGGTAGGGACGGAAATTATCTGCGATTATTCGGCCGATGGTCTCTGCGGTTCTGATAGGGGTCCGACCCTCTCCGGTCATCCCGGGAAGTGGGACGGCGATCCCGGTATTCTCTGTGGTCCCGGTGGTCATAGCGGCGGTCCTCCTGGTAGGTCTGACGGGTCTGCTCCCGCCAGCGGCGTTCCTCGGCCTCCCGGCGGCGGACCTCTTCTCTGCGGCGCTCCAGCTCCTGGCGGCGTTTGGCCTCCTGCTGGCGGCGCATGGCCTCTTCCTCCCGGCGGCGGGCTTCCTGGATGCGGCGACGCTCTTCCTCTTCCCGGCGGCGGGCTTCCCGCTGGCGGCGGCGTTCTTCCTCCTCCCGCTGACGGGCTTCCTGACGGCGCTGCCGCTCCTCTTCCTGGAGTCGGCGCTGCTCCTGTCGGCGGCGCTCCTGCTCCTCCCGGATCCGGGCCTGCTCTGCCCGACGGACCTCCTGGGCCTGACGGCGGCGTTCCTGTTCCTCCTGGCGGATGCGGTTCTGCTCCTGTCGTCTCAGGTCA
>JAFVUT010000044.1 GCA_017502545.1 Ruminiclostridium sp. | reverse complement strand
CCCTTCGGCATGATGGAGCTGGTGGCCCGCATCCGTGCCGTCCTTCGCCGCACCGAGCAGAAGCGGGAGGAAGAGGGCTATCAGCTGGGTGAGCTCTTTGTGAGTCCCCAGCGCCACCTGGTCCAGGTATCCGGCCAGGAGGTCACCCTCACCAACAAGGAGTTTGAACTCCTCTGCCTCCTGCTGGAGCACCGGGGCATGGCCATGACCCGGGACGCCATCATGGATGGGGTCTGGGGCCAGGAGTTCAGCCGGGAGAACCGCACCCTGGACGTCCATGTCCGCACCCTGCGCACCAAGCTGGGTACGGCGGGCAGCTACATCGAGACCGTCCGGGGTGTGGGCTATAAGATCGGCGGTGGCAGCCCATGACGGGGAAGATCTTCCGGGGCTGCTTCATCATCGGTCTGGTTGCTATCTTCCTGAGTTCCGCCCTCTTTCTCATGATCATGACCGACCGGAACGAGAAGGATGTCTACCGGGACATGAAGGAGCTCACCGCCTATGCCGCCCACGGGGTGGAGACCTGGGGGATGGACTACCTGGAAAACCTGGATTCCTCCCACCGGCTGACCTGGGTCACCGCCGACGGCACGGTCCTCTACGACAGCGTGGCTGACCAGACCCAGATGGAAAACCACCTGGACCGGGAGGAGATCGCAGAGGCTCTGGAGACCGGGGAGGGCTACAGCGAGCACGAGTCCCGGACCCTTCTGGAGAAGAACCTCTACTACGCCCTCCTGCTGGAGGACGGCTCCGTCCTTCGGGTGGCCTGCACCCAGACCACCGTAGGAGCCATGTTCCTGGAGGTGGCCCAGCCCATCCTGTGGATGCTGGCTCTGTCTCTGATCCTGTCGGCTGTGCTGGCCTCCAGTCTGGCCCGGCAGATCACCCGGCCCATCAACAGCATGGACCTGGAGCGGCCCGACCTGGACAAGCCCTATGAGGAGCTGGCCCCCCTGGTGGGACGCATCCGGGAGCAGAACCGGACCATCAGCCGCCAGATGGAGGAACTCCGCCAGCGGCAGCGGGAGTTCTCCGCCCTGTCTGCCAACATGAGCGAGGGTCTGCTCATTCTCAACAGCAAATACACCATTCTCTCGGCCAACCAGAGCGCCCTGGGCCTGTTGGGTGAGACCGCCCAGCCCGAGTCCCTCCGTCAGGGGCGGTGTCCCCAGGAGGTCTGGCAGGCCGCTGCAGAGGCCCTGGCCGGCCATCACGGAGAGGCCTTCCTGCAAAAGGAGGGCCGCATTTTTGAGATCCTGGCAAGTCCCGTCACCTCCAGCGGCCACGTCACCGGCGCCATGATCCTCATGGTGGATGTCACCGAGCGGGAGGAGCGGGAGAACCTCCGGCGGGAGTTCTCCGCCAACGTCTCCCACGAGCTCAAGACCCCCCTCACCGCCATCTCCGGCTTTGCCGAGCTCATGAAGGAGGGCCTGGTGGCCCCGGACATGATGAAGGAGTTCGCCGGGGACATCTATCGGGAGTGCAGCCAGCTCATCGCCCTGGTGGACGACATCCTGAAGCTCTCCCGCCTGGATGAGGGGACGGCAGAAATCCAGGAGGAAGTGGTGGACCTGTACGCCATGTCCGCCGAGGTCCTGGAGCGTCTGCGGACCAACGCCGCCAAACGGGAGGTCACCCTTCGTCTGGAGGGGGACAGCCAGCCCATCACCGGTGTGTGGCGGATCCTGGACGAGATGATCTACAACCTCTGCGAGAATGCCATCAAGTACAACAAGGAGGGGGGACGGGTCACCGTCCGGGTCACCGGCGACCGAAGCAAGACAGTCCTGTCCGTGGCGGACACCGGCATCGGCATCCCCAAAGCCCAGCAGGACCGGGTCTTTGAGCGGTTCTACCGGGTGGACAAGAGCCACTCCCGGGCCATTGGCGGCACCGGTCTGGGCCTGTCCATCGTCAAGCACGGTGCCCAGGTCCACAACGCCCAGGTGGCCCTGGAGAGTGAGCCCGACGTGGGCACCACCGTCACCCTGACCTTCCCTAAAATTTAATCAACATCGGGTTTGTAAAATCTCCGGTCTGGAAACAGACCGGAGATTTTTTGTTGTTTTAACCAAGAGAGGTGAAAGTGAATTCTTTGAAAAGTTCGAATAAACTTGGTATTAAAGGATGAAATTGAACTTTTACGAAGATTTTATCGAATTTTGGTTTTTGATTTAACCGAAAAGGCGTAGACTGAGGCCTGTAAACAGAAAGCAAGGAAAACGAATCAAAATCCATTCAGAATCGAGGGAAACAACATGAAAAATAAGATCAAGAGAGCATTTGCCCTGCTGGCAGCAGCATCCGTCCTGACCCTGTCCCTGACCGCCTGCGGCGGCGGTGACACCGCCAAGGCCCCTGAAGGAGAGGGCGAGACCGCAGCCATTTCCGGCGCTGTCTCCACCAACGGCTCCACCTCCATGGAGAAGGTGGTGGGCGTTCTGGCTGAGCAGTTCATGCTGGACAACAGCGGCGTCACCGTCACCTATGACCCCACCGGTTCCGGCACCGGCATCGAGGCAGCCTCCAACGGCAGCTGCGACATCGGCCTGTCCTCCCGTGAGCTGAAGGAGGAGGAGACCGCCAACGGCCTCACCGCCACCGTGGTGGCCCTGGACGGCATCGCCGTCATCGTCAACGAGGCCTGCCCTGTGGAGGACCTGTCCCTGGCAGACATCGCAGCCATCTTCACCGGCGAGGTCACCGACTGGTCCCAGCTGGGTGGCGAGGCTGGTGCCATCGCCTGCATCGGCCGTGAGTCCGGCTCCGGCACCCGGGACGGCTTTGAGTCCATCACCGACACCGAGGACGCCTGCGTTCTGAGCCAGGAGCTGACTTCCACCGGCGCAGTCATCGAGGCAGTCAAGAACAACCCCAACGCCATCGGCTATGCTTCCCTGGCCTCTGTGGAGGGTCAGGAGGGCATCAAGACCCTGACCGTGGACGGGGTGGCCTGCTCTGAGGCTGCTGTTCTGGACGGTTCCTACCCCATCCAGCGCCCCTTTGTGCTGGTCACCAAGACCGGCGGGGAGCTGAGCCCTGCCGCCCAGGCATTCTTCGACTTCGCCACCTCCGCTGCCGCCAACGACCTGATCCGTGCAGCCGGCGCAGTGCCCGTGGCCTGAGACATTTGAAACCCGCTTTGAGGGCGAAACTCTGCGAGGATTTTAGAAGGAGAAATCGACAATGACCCATTCATCATTAGGCCGCAATGCTCTGGAGCGATTCATGAGTGT
>JAFVUT010000043.1 GCA_017502545.1 Ruminiclostridium sp. | reverse complement strand
TAAGGCATAAAAAATTCCCGCTTTAGCGGGGGCCCGAGAAAGTCAGCGGTTGGCGGACCGTTCAAGGGCCTTTAGGCTAAGCGGGAAATATGCCCCTATGGGGCTGGTGCAGGCCACCCGCTATGCGGGTGGTCCTGACTTTGGATGGATTTTTTCGGCAGTGATGGTCATCTGCTCCGGGGTAGGAGTCCAGTCGTAGTTGATATTCAGGATGGCATCCTCCCAGAAAATCAGGTATTCGTCCGTGGGTTCATTGCTCCCCCAGTAGAGCTGGTATGCCTCCTCTGCCTGCCAGGGGGCGGGATCAACAAGAGAGAAGAAGTACTGGTACTCCGTGTAGTCGTTGCGGTAGTCGTACTGATGCAGCAGCTCCTCCCGGAAGGTATCGTACAGAGGGCTGAACTTGACTTCAATGAAGGTGTAATCCAGGTCGGGGGGTTCCAGGTTGTCCATGGTGGGATACTGGCTGGCTACCAGCTTGGAGGCCAGGAAGGAACTTTGTTTGTCTGCCAGATAGGAATAGCGGGCGTCACTGTCCACTTCCATCAAATCCTCCACGGTAAGGGGAAGATCATCGTGGTAGATGCGGAAGGTAGAGCCTTTGAACTCGTAGGTTTCAACGCGGTCCTTATCTTCAAACAGGTCGGACATACCGGTGCCAACGATGGTGGCAACCAGAAGGCCCATGAGGGCAAAGGCCAGGATGAAGCAGGCGGCAAAGGTGACGATTCGATTGACCTTGGTGCTGACCTGCTTTTTTTTCATAAACCATTTCAGCAGATACACCAAGAGGAACAGGAGCCCCATGTAGCCAAAGGACATGAGAGCGATGACCAGGTTGCTGCCGCCGCCCAAAGACAGGAACCAAATGACCAGGAAGATGGCCAAGACGATAAGGACGACGATCTGTAGTTTTCTGGTGCCCTTGGTGGGCAGGAGGATGTCTTCTTCCAGTGCGGCAGTTTTGGCCCGCTTATGCCAGCGGAGGTAGGAGATGATCTCGGCAGAGCAGAGAATGACCACCAGGGACCAAGGGATCAGGGCAGCCCAGGTGAAGTTGTTGAACAGGGCGTAGAGGGGATTGTCAAACATCTGCCAAAGGTTCAATCCCAGCTGGAACAGGCCGCAGAGGAGGAGGACCAGGTTGGCGGGCAGGAAGTTCCGCTTCATGGCCTTGTGGATGTTCTCCACCTGAAGATAGGGATCGGTCTCGATGGGGACGGGATCTGGGTCCTCGTTGTAAAAGACCTGCATCTGGGCGGAGAGACCGGCCAGCTTCCAGCCGCTCTGGGCACAGTAGTCCACAAAGGTCTGCTGGCTCTCCGAGGGCTTGGGGTCAAAGTCCGAGGCTTTGGGGAAGAAGGTCACGGCAAATTTGAGGGATCTGGGTTCGATCCTGCGGTAGCACCACAGGCCGTTGGAGATTTTCTCCAGGAGCCAGCCCTTGGCGGCCATCTCTTCCAGGTGCTTTTCCGTGCCGGTGTGGTCGTAAAAGGAGATGATCTCCAACCGTCTTTTCTTATCCTTCATGGTCCTTCCTCCTCTCCAAAGAAACGCCGATAGTCATGGGCCTGCTGGCACAGCCGCTGGTATTCGGCATCCAGAGCAGCAGCTCCTTTTTCTGTCAGGATGTAGCTTCTCCGTCGGCCTTCCACCTTTGTCTCCCGGATCATCCCGGCAGTCTGGAACTGCTCCAGCAGATTATACAGAGTGCCCGGGCCGATGGTGACCCGGCCGTCGGTGGTGGTCTTCACCTGCTCCATGATGTCCATGCCGCAGTACTCGGTGCGCAGGCACAGCAGGACGTAGAACATCTGCTCGGTGAGGGTCCGGAATTTTTCTCGCGCCATAGACTCATTCCTTTCTATATCGAATATCGTTATTTCCTGTCTTGATTATATTATCGAATATCGTTATTGTCAAGAAAAAATTCCCACCGGAACCATTCCGGTGGGAATCAAAGGTGGTATTCGAGTTACATGATACCAAAGAAGGTCAGAACGCCGATGATGAACAGCACCACAACAATGACAGGCAGAACGTAAGAAACGTATCCGCGGATCCAGTTGGGCATCTTCAGGCCGTCACCGGTGTTGGCCTCTGCCATGAGGTTCTTCCAGCCCCAGCCCTTCTTGGTGGTAGCGAAGAGGATGAAGCAGACAGAGCCCAGAGGCAGCAGGACATTGGAGACGATGAAGTCTTCCAGATCCATCAGGTTGGTTGCGCCACCCAGAGGATGGATGTTGGCCAGGACATTGAAGCCCAGGATGCAGGGCAGGCACAGGACAAAGAAGAGCACGCAGTTGATGGCACATGCCTTCTTGCGGCTCCAGCCCCACAGGTCCATGCAGCAGGCGATGATGTTCTCAAAGACAGCAAAGACGGTGGACATGGCAGCGAAGACCATGAACAGGAAGAACAGCGCGCCCCAGAAGTTACCCATGGCCATGTTGTTGAACACATTAGGCAGGGTAACAAAAATCAGACTGGGACCGGCGCCCACTTCCACGTTGTAGGTGAAGCAGGCAGGGAAGATGATGAGACCTGCGGTGATTGCCACGAAGGTATCCAGCAGGACCACGTTGACGGACTCGCCCATGAGGGAGCGCTTCTTGTCCAGATAGCTGCCAAAGATAGCCATGGAGCCGATGCCAAGGCTCAGGGTGAAGAAGGCCTGGTTCATGGCGCCGACGATGACGTTGCCGATGCCGATCTCCTGCATCTTTCCCAGGTCAGGCTTTAAGTAGAAGGTCAGACCTTCCTTGGCGCCGTCCATGGTGAAGCTGCGGATGGCCAGGATGACCATGATGGCCAGCAGAGCCAGCATCATGACCTTGGTCACACGCTCCAGACCGCCCTGGAGGCTGAAGGAGCAGACCAGGAAGCCCAGCACGATGACGATGGCGGTGTAGATAAACATGGTGAGGGGATCACCGGTCAGTGCGCCGAAAGCAGCACCGACTTCATCGGGGGTCATGTTAGTGTAGGTGCCCTTTGCGGTGTTCACGAAGTAGGTGATCATCCAGCCGGCGACCACAGTGTAGAACATCATGAGCACGTAGTTGCCGATCATAGCGGCTTTGCCATGATAGTGCCACTTGGACCCCTTGGGGGCCAGTTCCTGGTACAGCATGACGGGACTCTTCTGGGCAGCACGGCCCAGAGAGAATTCGATGGTCAGGACGGGCAGGCCCATGATGACCAGGAAGACCAGATAAATCAGCACGAAGGCACCGCCGCCGTACTGTCCGGCCATGTAGGGGAACTTCCAGACGTTACCCATACCAATGGCGCAGCCTGCGCTCAGCAGAATAAAGCCGAGTCGACTGCCTAATCGTTCTCTTGCCATTTTCTCTTCTCCAATTCTCAGTGTGAATTTTGCTGATTATTTACA
Organism: Ruminiclostridium sp.; assembly: GCA_017502545.1. Taxonomy (GTDB): domain Bacteria; phylum Bacillota; class Clostridia; order Oscillospirales; family Oscillospiraceae; genus Evtepia. The sequence continues at coordinate 4,047 of JAFVUT010000043.1, read as the reverse complement.
GCGTTAAAGCATTTTACCCCATTTTTCTCACGAATGCAACAGGATAATGAAAAAATTATGAACAAATCATGTGCTTGCTTCACCCCAACCCAAGAGCCAGGCCGATGAGGCGGATCACCAGAGCCGCGATCCAGGCGATCACGCACTGGCCCACGGCCACAAAGACGGCCCACTTGCCGCCCAGCTCCTGTTTCACGGAAGCAACGGCTGCCACACAGGGGGTGTACAGCAGGCAGAAGACCAGCAGACACAGGGCGGCCAGGGGGGAGAGGACAGCCAGAAGGGCCTCGGTGGAGCCAAAAAGGACGGTGATGGTGGAGACCACGCTCTCCTTGGCCATGAAACCGGCGATGAGGGCGGTGGAGATTCGCCAGTCCCCAAAGCCCAGGGGGGCAAAGGCAGGGGCAATGAGACCTGCCTCCATAGCCAGCATACTGCTCTGGGAGTCGCTGACCATGTTCAGCTGGAAGTCGAAGCTCTGGAGGAACCAGATGACGATGGTGGCCAGGAAGATGACGGTAAAGGCTCTCTGGAGGAAGTCCTTGGCCTTGTCCCACAGCAGATGGGCCACGTTCTTGGCACCGGGCATCCGGTAGTTGGGCAGTTCCATGACGAAGGGAACGGCCTCACCCCGGAACATGGTGCTCTTGGAGAGGAGGGCCACCAGGATACCCACCAGGATACCCAGGAAGTACAGGCCCACCATGATAAGACCGCCCTTGCCGGGGAAGAAAGCGGCAGTCAGGAAACCGTAAATGGGGAGTTTGGCAGAGCAGCTCATAAAGGGGGTGAGCATGATGGTCATCTTGCGGTCCCGCTCGGAGGGAAGGGTCCGGCTGGCCATGACACCGGGAACAGTACAGCCGAAGCCAATGAGCATGGGGACGATGCTTCGGCCGGAAAGGCCGATCTTTCGCAGGAGTTTATCCATCACAAAGGCCACACGGGCCATGTAGCCGCTGTCCTCCAGAAGGGACAGGAAGAAGAAGAGGACCACGATGACGGGGACGAAGCTCAGCACACTGCCCACACCGTTGAAAACGCCGTCAATGACCAGGGAGTGGAGGGCTTCATTCACGTTCCAGGCGGTGAAGGCGCTGTCCACCATTGTGGTCAGCCAGCCGATGGCCGTTTCCAGGACCCCCTGGAGCCAGGCCCCGATGACGTTGAAGGTCAGCCAGAAGATGACTGCCATGATGCCGACAAAGGCAGGGATGGCGGTGTACTTGCCGGTGAGGAATTTGTCCAGCTTCCGGCTCCGCTCGTGTTCCTTGCTCTCTTTGGGCTTCACCACTGTCTGACGGCAGAGCTTCTGGATGAAAGCAAAGCGCATATCGGCCATGGCGGCCGAGCGGTCCAGGCCACGTTCCTCCTCCATCTGGCAGATGATGTGCTCGATCATCTCTTTCTCATTCTGAGAGAGGTGGAGGGTCTCCGTCACCAGGGCATCCCCCTCCACCAGCTTGCTGGCAGCGAATCGGACAGGGATCCCGGCGGCGGCAGCGTGATCCTCGATCAGGTGCATGATGCCATGGAGACAGCGGTGGACGGCACCGCCGTGGTCGTTCTTGTCGCAGAAATCCGTGCGGCCGGGCCGCTCCTGGTACTGGGCCACATGGACGGCGTGGCTGACCAGTTCAGCTACGCCCTCGTTTTTGGAGGCCACGATAGGGACCACGGGGATCCCAAGAAGTTCCTCCATCTCATTGATGTGGATGGAACCGCCGTTGCCCCGGACCTCATCCATCATGTTCAGGGCCAGGACCATGGGGATATCCAGCTCCATGAGCTGCATGGTCAGGTAGAGGTTGCGCTCAATGTTGGTGGCATCCACGATGTTGATGATGCCGGTGGGCTTTTCCTCCAGGATGAACTGGCGGGAAACGATCTCCTCGCTGGTGTAAGGGGAGAGGGAATAAATACCCGGCAGGTCGGTGACCTCGGTGTTGTCATAGTCCCGGATCCCGCCGCTCTTCCGGTCCACAGTGACACCGGGGAAGTTGCCCACGTGCTGATTGGAACCGGTGAGCTGGTTGAAGAGGGTGGTCTTGCCGCAGTTTTGGTTGCCTGCCAGGGCGAAAGTCAGCCGGCTTCCCTCGGGCAGGGGGTCCTCATCGGCCTTCACGTGGAACTTACCACCCTCGCCTAAACCAGGATGGGCACGGGTCTCGGGTGAGACCGGGGCGAAAAACACGGGGCCGTGCTCAGAGGTGTGCTCCAGGGGAGAGACCTGGATCTTTTGGGCATCGGCCAGGCGGAGGGTCAGTTCATACCCGTGGATTCGCAGTTCCATGGGGTCCCCCATGGGGGCGTACTTGATGAGAGTGACCTCTGCGCCGGGAATGACGCCCATATCAAGAAAATGCTGTCGCAGGGAACCCTCGCCGCCCACAGCTGTGATAACGGCAGAGGAACCCAGCTCCAGATGATTCAGTGTCATAGGAGTCTTATCCTTTCCAGATAAAATTGAGTCCCAAAAACTCAAATCTATCATAGGGATTTTGAAAGGATTTGTCAAGGTTAGCAGTGGCAAACGAATTGCCTTTTTTCCAAGAGTCCTGTACAATGTAGACAATGTAAAAAGAATGGAGGGAAGGGAATGGTATACAATTCTTTTCAGGAGCTGAAACTCTCTGCCCTGGGTCTGGGTGCTATGCGCCTGCCGGTGATGGAGGGGGATGACAGCAGGATCGATGAGGCGGAGTCCCAGCGGCTGGTGGACTATGCCATGGAACAGGGGATCAATTTTTATGATACCGCCTGGGGATATCATGGCGGAAACTCGGAGACCGTTCTGGGCAAGCTCCTGAGCAAATATCCCCGGGAGAGCTACTGCCTAGCCACCAAGTTCCCCGGCTATGACCCGGAGAACTTTACCAAGGTGGAGGAGATCTTTGAGGAACAGCTGAAAAAGTGCGGGGTGGAATACTTTGACTTCTATTTTTTCCACAACGTGACAGAGAAGAATATAGACAATTATCTGAACAAAGCATATGGCGTGTTTGCCTTTCTGAAAAAACAGAAGGAGCTGGGCCGGATCAAACACCTGGGTTTTTCTGCCCACGGAGGCCTGAAGACCATGCGCCGGTTTCTGGCAGCCTATGGACCTCACATGGAGTTTGGTATGATCCAGCTGAACTACCTGGACTACACCTTCCAGCAGGCCAGGGAGAAGATCGCCCTGCTTTCGGAGTATGATGTGCCTGTCTGGGTCATGGAGCCCCTTCGGGGAGGGAAACTGGCCGCTCTGCCCCAGGAATATGCCCAGCGGCTCCGGGCCATTCGTCCGGAGGAGACCATCCCCGGCTGGGCCTTCCGGTTCCTTCAGTCTCTGCCTGAGGTCACGGTGACCTTGTCCGGTATGTCCAACTTCCAGCAGCTCCGGGACAATATCCGGACTTATGAGACCCATGCGCCCCTGAACCGGGAGGAGATGGATGCCATTCTTGGCGTAGCGGATGAGATGTTGAAGCAAAAGACAGTCCCCTGTACCGGCTGCAAGTACTGCCTGAACTACTGTGAGCAGGAGCTGGATATTCCCGGTCTTCTGGGCATTTACAATGAACATTCGGTCACAGGGGGCGGTTTCCTGGCCGAGTCGGCCTTGGCCGCCCTGCCGGAGGAAAAACGTCCCCAGGCCTGTATCGGCTGTAAAAAATGCGAGGAGGTCTGTCCCCAGGAGATCAAAATCTCGGAGACCCTGGCAGACTTTGCGGAAAAACTGAAGTGAGGGAGGAAACGGTCATGACGAAAACCTATGTATTGTCAAAAAAGGTGTATTCTGTAAAAGCCCAGTTCTTTGCTGCCGCTGTCGCTGTGGCAGCCGCCGTGGCTCTGCCCCAGGTTACACACCTGGCAGGTGCAGCTCTGGGACTTGGTTCAGGTCTGGGTGAGGCCCTTCTTCCCATGCACCTGCCCGTTCTGCTGGTGGGTTTTCTGGCAGGACCCCTGGCGGGTGCCGCTTCCGGGCTCCTGGCCCCTCTGGTGAGTTTCGGTCTCACTGGTATGCCCGGGGAGGCCATCCTCCCCTTTATTGTGATAGAACTC
>JAFVUT010000042.1 GCA_017502545.1 Ruminiclostridium sp. | reverse complement strand
GGTGAGCCCTGCCAGGGCTGCGGCCAGAAGGGCCTTTCTCCCAACCGGCCGCCGGTGAGGCGGGCCCTGGTACTGGGCCTCCAGGTCGGCCAGCTGACAGAAGAACTCCTCCGGTCCGGTCAGGTCCTCCATGGGATATGGCTTCCTATGAAAATGCATGGGCATCTGCTCCTTTCTGTGTCCTCAAAATAGTTACAAACCAGTTACAAGAAGATGATACCCACACCCCGGGTCAACCGTCAAGGGGGTGCTTTTGGGGCTTTTTGCCGCCTTTGGCCCCCTGGGGAAGAAGGGGGGCGAACCCCATGAAAATTTTCTTTCCCCGGCCCTTTACAGGGTGTATTCTGCACGCTATAATATACCCACTGTTAAAGGATTCCCAAAGGGGTCCCCGATCCCAAAGGAGTGGATGAAATGAATGTGATGTTCTCTCAGGCCCTCTCCCAGCTGCGCCACGAGAAGGGGATCAGCCAGCGCCAGGCCGCCCAGGATCTGGGGGTCTCTCAGGCCCTGCTGTCCCACTATGAAAACGGCATCCGGGAGCCCGGTCTGGCCTTTGTGGCCAAGGTCTGCGACTACTACCAGGTGTCTGCCGACTACCTGCTGGGCCGCACCCCTGACCGGGCCTGCCCCCAGGGCACCGTAGGCCGCAGCCGCCACGACTCTGCCCTCCTCATGCGCACCGCCGATGCCCTGAGTCAGGCCTGCGTGGAGGCCTGCCGGGAGGAGCCCGAGCTGGGGCTGCTCTTCCGCCGCCTGTCCAGCCAACTGAACAAAGACCTGGGGAAGTCCCCCAGCCGCTGAATATAGATGATGTAAGGAGGAAACCAACCGATGACCGACCAGTCCAAAATCAGAAACTTCTCGATCATTGCCCATATTGACCATGGCAAATCTACGCTGGCCGACCGTATCCTGGAAGTCTGCAACGCCGTGCCCGAGCGTGAGATGGAAAACCAGCTCCTGGACAACATGGACCTGGAAAAGGAGCGCGGCATCACCATCAAGGCCCGCGCCGTCACCATCAACTACAAGGCCCTGGACGGGGAGAACTACACCCTGAACCTGATCGACACCCCCGGCCACGTGGACTTTAACTACGAGGTCTCCCGCTCCCTGGCCGCCTGCGAGGGCGCCATCCTGGTGGTGGACGCCTCCCAGGGCGTGGAAGCCCAGACCCTGGCCAACACCTTCCTGGCCATGGAGCACGACCTGGAGATCCGCCCCGTCATCAACAAGATCGACCTGCCCGCCGCCGACCCCGCTCGGGTGAAGAAGGAAGTGGAGAACGTCATCGGCCTGGAGGCCGCCGACGCCCCCGAGATCTCCGCCAAGATGGGCATCAACATCCAGGCCGTCCTGGAGGATGTGGTGAACAACGTCCCCGCCCCCACCGGCGACCCCAAGGCCCCCTTCAAGGCTCTCATTTTCGACAGCCAGTACGACGCTTATCGGGGCGTTATCGTCTACTTCCGCGTGATGGAGGGCACCCTGAACCTCACCGACACCGTCCGCATGATGGCCTCCGGGGCCGAGTACGGCCTGGTGGAGATCGGCCGCCTGCTCCCCACCAAGCTGGAGCCCTGCAAGACCCTCTCCGCCGGTGAGGTCGGCTACCTGACCGCCTCCATCAAGAACGTGAAGGACACCCAGGTGGGCGACACCATCACCATCGTGGACAACCCCGCCGACGAGCCCCTGCCCGGCTACCGTCCCGCCCGGAGCATGGTCTACTGCGGCATCTACACCGAGGACGGCTCCAAGTACCCCGACTTGCGGGATGCCCTGGAAAAGCTCCAGCTGAACGATGCCTCCCTGTCCTTCGAACCCGAGACCTCCGCCGCCCTGGGCTTCGGCTTCCGCTGCGGCTTCCTGGGCATGCTCCACATGGAGATCATCCAGGAGCGTCTGGAGCGTGAGTTCGACCTGGACCTGATCACCACCCTGCCCAATGTTATCTATGAAGTGGTGAAGAACGACGGCTCCGTCATCCGGGTGGACAACCCCCACAACTACCCCGACCCCACCCACATCTCCATCCAGAAGGAGCCCTTCGTAAAGGTCTCCATCATCTCTCCCCCGGACTACGTGGGCAACATCATGCCCATGTGCCAGGAGCGCCGGGGCGAGTTCAAGGACATGCAGTACCTGGACGCCAACCTGGTGGAGATCCACTACCACATGCCCCTGAACGAGATCATCTACGATTTCTTCGACGCCCTGAAGGCCCGCACCAAGGGCTACGCCTCCCTGGACTATGAGTTCCTGGAGGACCGTGAGTCCGACCTGGTGAAGGTGGACATGCTGCTGAACGGCGACCAGGTGGACGCCCTGTCCTTCATCGCCCACCGGGAGAAGGCCTACGGCCGTGCCCGCAAGATCTGCGAAAAGCTGAAGGAGAACATCCCCCGCC
>JAFVUT010000041.1 GCA_017502545.1 Ruminiclostridium sp. | reverse complement strand
GGCAAAGAGGAACTTTTTGGACTGTCCCACGAACTGGTCCCGGCTCATGAGCACGTAGACCATGACGATGATGCCGATGACGAAGTTCAGAAGGCCCTTGGCCAGGTCCACCACACGGGTGAGCAGGTCGGTGATGGTGTCCACCGCATCGCCCTCCAGCCAGGTGGTGAAGGCGTTGGTGAGCTTTACGGAGAGGTCCCGGAGGAAATCTGCCGACTGGCCCTGGGCCTCAATGAACTTGGAGAGTTCATTGAAGGTATTTCGGATCATCCAGGGCAAATCCTGGATCAGGGCGGGCAGGTTGGCCGCCAGTTCAGGGACGATAAAGTAGATGAACATGACGATCAGGGTGATAAGCACCAGGGTGGCAAAGCCGGTGGAAAGGGCACGGGAGGCCTTTTTGCTCACGTTGTGGTAAAGGAGGAAATGCTCGGCAAATCGTGCCACCGGGTAGAGCAGATAGGCCATGACGCAGCCCAGAACGATGGCCCGAAGGGCACCGGCAATGCCGCTGATCCCATTCAGCACAGAGGTGATGTTCAGCATCACCTGGGCGGCAAAGAAAAGGATCACGAAACCGATCAGGATCACAATAATGTATTGGATGAGCTTTTTGATGGGGAGTTTCAAGGAAGAAACCTCCTTTCGGGAGTAAACCGCCCGGGGAAGCGGGAACAGCGGGCATGGCCGCAAAATAACATAGTACTATTAATATTATAGTATAACAAAGGGCGGGCTCGGTTGCAAGTAGTAGGAAACATTTGGTAAAAATTCTTCGTGCTAAAGGAAAAAACATCTGAAAATTGTGAATTTCTGCAAGAAAATGATTGCAATCTTTGCAAAGATATGTTACAATACTTACAAAAGTAAGCGACCTGATTGTATGAAATGGAGGAAGAAGGGAGGAAACAGACTGTGAACTATCCTATGTTATGGCTGGTGCTGCTCATTGCCTTTGCCGGGATCGAAGGGGCCACGGCGGGTCTTATCTCCATCTGGTTCTGCGCAGGCAGTCTGGTGGCCCTTTTTGCGGCCTGGCTGGGGGCCGGACTGATGGTCCAGATCGGACTGTTCGCCATCGTGTCTGTGCTGACCATGGCCATCCTGCGGCCCATGGCGGCCAAGTGGATGCAGCCGGCCCCGGAAAAGACCAATGCGGACCGGATCCTGGATGCCGATGCCATCGTCATCGAGACCATCAACAACATCGAGGCCACCGGTCAGGTGAAGGTGGGCGGTTCCATCTGGACCGCACGCTCGGCCGACGGTGCGGTCATCCCTGTGGGGACCCTGGTCCGGGTAGAAAGAATCGAAGGTGTGAAAGCCATCGTCACCACGATGGAGAAAGGAACGGTGTAACATATGTTAGGTAGTGTGTTAGGCAAGATCACTCTGGTCCTGTTTATTCTGGTCATCCTGGCTGTTCTGGCCACGTCCATCCGGGTGGTCCAGCAGTCCAAGGCATACGTCATCGAGCGTCTGGGTGCCTTCCAGGCGGTGTGGGGCGTGGGCCTGCACTTTAAGATCCCCTTCATCGACCGGGTCCGGAAAGTGGTCTCCCTGAAGGAACAGGTGGCCGACTTCCCGCCCCAGCCCGTCATCACCAAGGACAATGTCACCATGCAGATCGACACCGTCCTGTACTTCCAGATCACCGACCCCAAGCTCTACGCCTACGGCGTGGAGAACCCCATGAACGCCATTGAGAACCTGACGGCCACCACCCTGCGAAACATCATCGGCGAGCTGGAGCTGGACCAGTCCCTCACCTCCCGTGACGTGATCAACGCCCGGATGCGCAGCATCCTGGACGAGGCCACCGACCCCTGGGGCATCAAGGTCAACCGCGTGGAGCTGAAGAACATCCTGCCGCCCCGTGACATCCAGAACGCCATGGAAAAGCAGATGCGTGCCGAGCGTGAACGCCGTGAGGCCATCCTCCAGGCAGAGGGCCAGAAGCAGAGCCAGATCCTGGTGGCAGAGGGCGAGAAGGAGTCCCGGATCCTCCGGGCAGACGCCGAAAAGACCGCCCGCATCATGGCCGCCGAGGCAGAGGCCCAGGCCATCCGTGAGGTCAACCAGGCCATGGCCGATGCTCTCAAGCTGCTGAACGAAGCCAACCCCAACGACCAGGTGGTGAAGCTCAAGGCACTGGAGGCTTTCCAGTCCGCCGCCAACGGCAAGGCCACCAAGATCATCATCCCCTCCGAGATCCAGGGCCTGGCCGGTCTGGCCGCCGGCGTTGTGGAGACCGTGAAGAAGCCCGACACGGGCAAAGCACCCACCCCCACCGTCCCCCCACAGGCATAAGCCATCCTACCCACAGCCCTGACGTTTTCGTCAGGGCTGTTATTCACAATAGGCTCCCTTGTGCAAAGGGAGCTGGATTTTGCCGAAGGCAAAAGACTGAGGGATTGTACCCACGCAGTTCGATGCCCCACGTTGCCTGGGCCGATGTGGTCATCGGCCCCTACAAGCAAAGTGCCACGCCTGTAGGGGACGATGCCCACATCGTCCCGATCTCTGAAGGGCTTGCCCCACGTCTCGATAGAAATACCCGGCGATTATCTGCCAAACCTCCCCCTCTGTGAGCGGCGGATCGCCCCGGGAAATCTGCATTTTTGGCGTAACTTGCCGGTTTATTTGGCGTAACTTGCAGATTCTTTCGTGCGGATATCCTGTATAATAGGAGTATAGGAAACGGGTATGAAAAGATATGAAATTTTCCGAAAACATATTGAACCGGGAGGGAAGATATGGTAAAATGCAGATGTTAAAATACCACAATTAGGATGAATTGAAAATGGAAGATGATCCTGAATACAAGAAATTATCAAAGGAGGAGAAATCATATGAAAAAACGATTGTTGGCCATGTTTATGGCCATGGCAATGGCCTTCTCGCTGTTGCCGACCAGTGTTTTTGCAGCTGGAACCACAACGTCAACTGATGATGGCGTCGAGTTCACGAAAACCCTGATCCAGGGCGAAAACGGACAGCCAGACCGGATCAAACTGGAAGCTTGGACCACGGGCTCCGGTTCTGAATCCAAGGTATATACGCCCACCGATATCATTATTGTGGCGGACCAGTCTGGCTCTATGGACGAGTCCATTGATGGGAAGAAAAAACTTGCCATCATGGAAGAGGCCATTGAGGTTTTTGTGGCTGAAGTGAAAAAGTTCAACGATGACAGTGGTAAGAATGACACCTACCGTCTGGCTCTGGTTGGATTTGCCAGCGACAGAAACTACGGCGACAATACCGAGGTCCTGACCCTGGAGACCACCGAAAAGATCACCAATGTAACCTATGAGGAGATCGATCGGGATGCCATGGACCGGAACGAGACCTATTATGTCTGGTCCAATGGGAACCTCCGCCAGGTAGAGTATTCCAATTATTATAGTGAATGGCGTGTTTACGGCGGGTACAACAGCCGTGAACTGCGAGATAATGAAACTGTTTACCAGCGTGTGGAAACCGTGACCGATGGCGATATTGTTACCGGTGTTACATACTATGACCTGTTTGACGAGACCAACAGTTTTGATAGTGACCTGTTGGATAGTGCCCTGGTCAATGTAACTGGCACCACCATTGGCCCGAACGGAAAGATTGGCAAGGCCATTGCTGCACTGGATGCCGAAGGTGCTACCCGTGTGGACCTGGGCCTGCAGATCGCAGAAGCTATCTTCGATGCCCAGCCTGCTGGCACCTACACTGGTGCGAATGCCAGAGACCAGCTGGTCCTGGTCATCACTGACGGTGTGCCCACCACCGGTACCGAATTTGACAACGGTGTGGCCAATGCTGCAGTCGATGCATCCCTTGGCATGAAGAACGACGGTGCCCATGTGTATTCCATGTACATTGGCACCCCGTCTACCAAGTCCGCAAACTTCCTGCGGGCTGTGTCCAGCAACTATCCCCAGGCAGAATCCATCAATGAGATGGGTGCCCAGGCAGCCAGCAGCTACTACTCTGCCCACACCAATGCCGATGAGATCGCCAAGGTCTTTGAGGACATTGCTTACTCTGTCACAGCGAACTCTCCCCTGGATGAGACCTCTGTGGTGGCAGACACCCTGACCCCCTACTTCCGTCTCACCGATGGCGCAGTTTACGGCGACCAGATCGAGGTCTACACTGTGGACAAGACGGCTTCTGGCTGGGCGAACGAGGAAGTTGAGTTCCCCACTGCCTCCGTTGCCTTGTCGGATAACAACAAGACCATCGAAGTCACTGGCTTCAACTTCGCCTACCACTGCGTGACTGATGCCCCGAAGGTAGCGGGCGGCAGTGATTACGGCAAGAAGCTGGTGATCTATATTCCCATCACGGAAGACACCGCCTACTGTGAGGCCAACACCTACGGCGGTTACCTGCCCACCAATGATGGTGCCACCATCACCGACAGCGACCTGGCTGCCCCCATTACTGCAGAGGGCGCAATGGATGACGTGACCATCCGCTACAGCTTGAATGCAGCTGAGCGTGTCCATCATATTGGTACCGATGAAACCTACACCACCACGCTAGAAGAGTTCCTGGCCCAGGATAAGTCTTCTGCTGGGGAAGATGGTGTCTCTGTTCTGCAGGAGGCCATCACCAAGCTGCCCGATGGGATCAAGAACGCCGGCGTGAACATGACCTACTACATCGTCGATCCCGGTGAAGAGGCGGGAGATCCGTCCGCTTCTGGTACCAACGATGACAAGGTCCTGGCTACCCTGACAGTGAAGGCCGACGAGTCTGTGGATGTCACCGATTTCAGTAAATGGACTCTGGCTGATGGCGTCGATGGGGAAGTCAGTTTGACTATCCCGGAAGGCTCCAACATGGCAGAAAAGGTGTTGGTCCTGGCCTGCCGCTTGACCAGTATCAATGATAAAAATCCTGATACTGAGCTGGTTTACTCCAACCTGGACCTGATCATCACCAACGTAAATGGCTATGTTGTCTATGGTGAGATCGACAGAAACGGTGCGCTGACCGTTTCTGAGGGTGCTCCCGGCAGACTGTTTGGCAACACTTACACAGAAACCGTTGCTGAAGGAGAGGACTCTGCGGTCATGACCTTTACCCCCAACGAGGGCTATGAGATCGCAAGCATCCTCAAGCTGACCAAGGACGCCAGCGGTAATGACGTGCGCAAAGATCTCTATAAGGATGGTGCACTGGTGGCTCCCGCCAACGGCGAGACCCTGAGCGATGGCGTGTTCACTGCCCAGGTCATTGGGATCACTACTGACACCGCATACGAAGTCACCACCCAGCCCAAGACGTTCACGCTGACCACCAAGCATGACGAGGGCAGCACCATCCGTCAGGGAACCACCTATACCTATCATCCCTCGGCAACTCTGAACGTTTGGTTCAACAACGTGGCAGGTTATCATATCACCAGCTTGACTGTGGACGGTGAGGATTACACCGCAGCTGAGCTGCTGGCCATGACCAAAGCAGAGCTGGCAGAAGCAAACATTACCCTGACCACTGCCGATAGCTATGATTCCGACGGTGACCCCATCAAGGTCATCACCGCAGGCAGCGTGGTTGTTGACAGAACCGACAACCATAACGTAGAGGTCACCTCTGCCAAGCAGATCTACAAGCTGACCTACATCTATTACCAGCAGAATGCTGACGGCAGCTACACCCCTCTGGGCAACAGTTGGACGGAGACCTCTTATGTACCCTATGGCGCTCCCATCACCAGTGAGACCCCCAAGTATCCTGACTTCAGAGCTGGGGATGTCCATGCACTGGACGGAGCAAACCACACTCTGAGCCAGTGGTATGACAGATATGAGTCTATCACCAATGAGTTCCTGGATGTTGTCACCATCGCAGAGACCAGAATGCCTGCTCACGACTATGACCTGAACGCATTCTGGGCCAAGAATCCCGACAAGACCATCACCCCTGTTTCTCTGCTCAAGGCTCTGGACCAAAAGCAGACCGAGGACTGGACTTTTAACTTCATCGCAGTCTTTGACGGCCAGTCCGTCTGGGAAGGCTCTGTGCCCTTTGCAGCTGGGAAGACTCGGAACACCACTACCCTGGATATTACACTGACTGACATCCAGTACAATATGTTCAAGGCCGGCGATGTGATCCGTGTCTATGAGCGTCACCAGGACGATGCATACTGGAACTACGACGAGACCGTGTTTATCATTGGCTATGAGGAAGGCTCTCAGGACGGGATCGTGATCAGAGATACCTTCCTGGATTCTGAAGTGGAGAGCATCTACTACTTCAACAAGCGCCAGCCCATCCTGGACATTGACAAGACCCTGATCTCCGAAGACACTGCCAAGATTGGTGAAGAGGTCACCTGGTCCATCACCGTGAAGAACCTGACCGACAAGGAACAGACCTTCACCCTGACCGACGTTCTCACTGCCAACGGCGTGGAAGTTGACGCAGAAAAGGTCTCGGTATCTGTTGTTGGTAACTCTGCCACCGCAGCCGGCAGCAATCCTGTTAAGTGGACCATTGCTGCCAACGCAGAAGCATCCTTTACCGCTTCCTATACGGTGAGCGCAGCAGCAGATGACTACGGCAAGAAGCTGGAGAACACTGCCACCGCAAAGGTTGGTGAGTATACCATCTCCGATACTGCCGATGGCCCCACTGTGGAGAACAAACAGCCTGCTCTGCAGGTCACCAAAGAAGTGACCTCTGTGGGCAATCAGACTGGCTTCGACCAGAACGGAATCCCTGAAGCAACGGTCGGTGATACCATCACTTGGACCATTACCGTGAAGAACACTGGTAATGTCACCGTGAAGGATATCGATATCACCGATTATATCAACAAGGAATCGGCAAAGAATGTTACCCTGTCTTCGGCCAGCATTGCAACCCTGCCTGTGGGTGAGTCGGCCCTAGTTACCGCAACTTACAATGTGTTGCCTGAGGATGCCGGAACCACCATTATTAACAGTGCTGTGGCCAAGGGTACTGACGGCACCAACGATGTAACCGGTACTGACGAAGCACCTGAAGTGGACGTGAAGGGTTTCATCGTCACATACACTGACGGTGTGGATGACGAGACCGTCTTTGCTGACCAGACCACCTCCGACCTGGCTTATGGCGTGACTACCCCCGGCTTTGATATGGATCCCAAGCACGCAGGTATCCAGCCCGGCCATCCTCACCGCACCGGCTATCTGTTCGATGGATGGAACCCTGTTGTAGCTGACACTGTGACCGCTGATGCAGTTTATGAAGCACAGTGGACTCCTGTAAACAGTGCAGTCCATGTTGATAAGATCGTTGCCAGCGTGAACGGCGTGATCGTCGAAAATCAGAACGACATCCCCACTGCAAAGGTTGGAGAAACCATTACCTGGACCATCACCGTGAACAACGCAGCCAACGTTGACCAGACCCTGCGTCTGGAGGACATTCTGTCCCATGACGATGACCATAGCAAGGTGGCTGGTGCTGTGACCATCACCGGAGATAATGATTCCTATCCTGCGATTGATGACGACGGTTATATCAGCCTGAAAGCGGTTACCGCTCCTGAGACCTACACCTACACTGTGACCTATGAGGCTCAGATGAGTGACGCAGGTGCTGACCTGTTCAACACTGCAATCCTTTGGGACGACACGAAAACCGATCCTGAAAAGAAGGATGCAAGCCATGCCGAACCCGTGGAGGTCGAACCTCTGCTGACCATCGAAAAGACGGACAACCTTGAAAAGGCAACCGTTGGTCAGACCGTGACCTATCAGATTACCGTCACCAATAACAGTGCAGTAACCCTGGAGAACATCCTGGTGGTCGATGAAAAGATCGACCTGAGGGAGACCATCAGCAGCCTGGAAGCAGGTAAGTCTGTGACCCTGGAGAAGGAATACAAAATCCAGGAATCTGACGCAGGTGTGATGACGAACACTGCAAAGGCCACAGTGAATGACGATACCTATGAGGACACTGACAAGACCAACGTTGAGGATCCCAGCATCGAGATGTCCAAGACGGTCAGTGCATCTACCGCCAAGGTGAACGACAAGCTGGAATACACCATCACCGTGAAGAACACTGGCAACGTGGATCTGACTAACGTGGAGATCACCGACACCATGTCCGGTGCAAATGGTACCATTACCGTTGGTGATAACGATAACGTGAGACATGTTAAGGACAAGAACAAGGTCGTGTTCACGGTAAATACTCTGGCCAAGGGTGCAGTCGAGACCATCACCTACACCTATGAGGTCGTTGTGGAAGATGAAGGCAAGACCATCAGCAATGCGGTCGTGTCCGACGTTCCCGATGACACCAAGGACGATGATGAAACCACGACTACGGTGGACGAGCCCCGTGTTGAAATGAGCAAGAATGTCACCCACGCAGATGGCAGCAATGCTGTAACCGCTGCGAAGGGAGACACCCTGACCTACACCATCACCGTGAAGAACACCGGTAACGTAGACCTGACCAACGTGAAAATCAAGGATACCATGGATCGTGCATCCGGCAGCATCCACTTCACCGGCAAGGAAAACGTCACCTATACGGGTGGTATCTTTACCGTAAAGGCTCTGGCCAAGGGTGCAACTGAGACTATCAGCTACACCTATACGGTTCTTGAGGGCGACATGGGCAACGTGATTGGCAATACCGTAACCTCCAGCATTCCCGACGACACTGACGATGATGACAAGACTGAGACCACCATCGACAACCCCGGTATCGAAGTGACCAAGTCTGTGACCCTGCCTGAGGGCCAGACCACTGCAAAGGTGGGCGACATCCTGACTTACACCGTCATCGTTAAGAACACCGGCAACACTACGCTGACCGATATTGTGGTGAAGGACCCTATGATGGGTGATGACAAAATCATCGACTCTCTGGTTTCCGGTGCATTCGAAACCATCACCTACCCCTACGAGGTTAAGGATGCAGATGCAGGAAAGACCCTGCCCAACAAGGTCACCGTCACCGTTCCCGGCGGCCCCACCGACACCGACGAGACCGAGACTCCCGTTGATCCCATCCCCAACGCTCCCGGCCTGAGCGTCACCAAGTCCGTGGACAAGACCTTCGTAAAGGTCGGCGCTACCCTGAACTATGAGATCGTGGTGGAAAACACCGGCGATACCACTCTGTATAATGTTACCCTGGAAGACTCTATCTATGAGATCGAGGGCAGCGATATCGGAACCATGGAACCCGGTGATAAGGTGACCTTCACCTACAGCTACACCACCACCAATGCTGAAGTGGGTAATCTGAAGAACACCGTTGTGGTTACTGCCGATGACGGCACCACCGCTACGGACAGCACCGACACCACCGTCAAAAAGCCCAGCAAACCCAACGTCAATCCTCCCGCTCCCCCCGCACTGAACACCGAGGACCATTACGCATATATCGTTGGTTATCCCGACGGAAACGTGAAGCCCGACGGCAACATCACCCGTGCTGAGGTGGCTACCATCTTCTTCCGTCTGCTCACCGATGAATCCCGCGATGCAGCCTGGTCCACCACCAATGACTACTCCGACGTGCGTGCAGATCAGTGGTTCAACAACGCCATCTCCACCCTGTCCAACGCAGGCATCCTGAATGGCTACAACGACGGCACCTTCCGTCCCAATGCTCCCATCACTCGTGCAGAGTTTGCAAAGATCGCTTCCAGCTTCTTCTCCCACGTGGACAGTGAATATCAGGGCCTCTTCCCCGATGTGCCTGCTTCCAAGTGGTATGCAGCGTATGTGGAAGCTGCCAGCGAACTGGGTCTGATCACCGGCTATCCCGACGGTACCTTCCGTCCCGAGCAGAACATCACCCGCGCTGAGGCCTGCACCATCGTGAACCGTACCATTGACCGTCATCCTCACGAGGATCAGCTCCATGAGGACATGATCGTCTGGCCCGATAACCCCGCTCCCGGCGAGGCAGGCCATCAGTGGTACTACGAGCAGATCCAGGAGGCAACCAACTCCCACGAATATGTGATGGAGAATGCCTTTGAGAACTGGACCGAACTGCTGGAGAACAGAGACTGGGCAGCATTTGAGAAAATGTGGTCCGACTCCAACTCCGCACCCGGCGGCGACGTCATGAAGTAAAAACCCCAAACACAAAAAACGAGGGCCGAAAGGCCCTCGTTTTTTGTGTTGCATTTTGTTGCGGGCGGATTCCATATCCGCCCGCAACGTAGTTCGATGTCCCGCTCTCCGTAGGGCCATGCCCACGTTCCGTCAGAACGATAAGGCTCCCTCTCCGAGGGAGCTGGCAGTGCGAAGCACTGACTGAGGGAGTCGGTGGTGAGATAAACTCCCTCCGCCTCGCATCCGCTCGGCACCTCCCTCTGGGAGGGAGGCTTATTGCATCCGGGTAAAAACCTTCTTGGGCAGCACCACCCGCCCTGCCAGGGGCAGCATCTCCACCGTCAGTCTGGTGGTGGTGTGGCATTCCCCATCCACGGTGATGGCGATGGGCTTGTCCCGCTCGTCGGCTACCTCGATCTCCACCCGTCTGCACCGGTGGAAGTCGATCACGTCCCGAAGCTTGGGGACGATCTCCCCGTTCAGGAAGTGCTTGCCCTTCTGATAGACCGGCAGGACCCGGGCGATCCGGGCCAGGCCGATCTTTCGGACCACCAGCACGTCCAGCAGACCGTCGTCCATGGCGCACTCCGGTGCAGCGTGGAATCCGCCCCCATACCAGCCGCCGTTGCACACGGCGGTCATGAGGCAGTCGGCGATGACGGTGTGGTTGTCCATGGTGATCTTCAGCTTTCGGTCCAGCTTGCCCAGGATGTTCCGCAGGATGGACAGCTTATAGGCGGTCTCGCCCCCGCACAGGGGCATCCGCCGGAATTTGGGGATGTCGTAGGCTATCTTGGCGTCCAGACCGGCCGCCGCAATGGCAGCGCCCACGCCGAACTCCGTACGGAAAAGGTCGATGTCCAGCTCGCCGCCCTGTAGCTGGTCAGCCAGGTCCAGGAACTCCTCCTTGGTGCCGAAGTTCCGCAAAAAATCGTTGCCGCTGCCGTAGGGGATGCACCCCACGGCGGCATTTTGATAGGGGTAGGCCCCGCTGATGACCTCGTTGAAGGTGCCGTCCCCGCCCACGGCGAAGAGGCGAACGGGCTCGCCGGTCCTGGCATAGGACTCGGCCAACTCCCGGGCGTGGCCCACATGGGTGGTCCGGGTGATGACATAGTTGGGGTTTTCCAGTGCGGCAGCCGCCTGGGCCAGGCGCTGGGCCAGCTCATCGCTGATGTTCCGGCCCCCGGCCACGGGGTTGACGATAAAAACAGATCTCATAGGGGGAACCTCCCTCTCGTTTCTCTTTCTATACATCATATCTTATCTGTCAGCATAACGCAAGACAAACGGCAGGATCCCCCGCCATTGGGCGGGGGATCCTGCGCGGGAGTTATGAAAGGAGATTTAGGAGGATACTCTTACAGAGTAAGAGAGGGTGCGGTGTAAGTGCGGGTTGCCATCTCAGCATCCAGAGCGTACAGGCTCTTGGGGTCGGATCCGAAGAGATCGAAGCGGCCCACCAGATCGCTGGCACTCTTCTCTTCCTCGCCCTGTTCCTTGATAAACCAGTTCAGGAACTCCAGGGTGCGGAAGTCGTTGTCCTTCCATGCTTCGGCGTAGATGTTGTTGATGGATGCGGTGACAAACCGTTCGTGCTCCAGGGCAGCCACCAGGGGCTCACGGAAGTTCTCATAGACCTTGTCGGGAGCGCCGATGGGAGCCATCTTGGGATACACGTCGTTGTTCTGCAGGTAGTTCATGAAGAGCAGAGCGTGGTCACGCTCTTCCTGAGCCTGGATCTTGAACCAGTTGCCGAAGCCGTCCAGGTTGTTGTCATAGTAGTAATTAGACATATCCAGATAGAGATATGCGGAGTAGAACTCCTTGGTGATCTGCTCTTCCAGCAGCTTGGAAACGTTGGGATGTAACATAATTTTCTGCTCCTTTCGAATGTTGATTTTTCTTTCTTTCAGTATGTCCTTTTGTTGTACCTATCATACTATGAAATCGAGCCGGTTACTGTGATTTTATCACCGAATCAGTGATATTACGAAAAATTTCTTGACGGCCCAGACCCCCTGTGCAACAATAGAGGAAACAAGAAAAGGGAGGACCTGACCATGAAGAAAGAGACTTTGACCAGCCGACACGGCTATACCATCCACTGTCACAACTGCTGGAACGGGGAGGACCGCATCCTCATCGTCTGCCATGGCTTCGGCAGCAGCAAGCTCAGCCCTATGGTCCAGGCCCTGAATGAGGAAATGCCCAAGGTTGGCATCGGCACCTACAGCTTTGATTTCCCCTCTCACGGGGAGAGCCCCATCTGGGAGGACGGCCTGCGGGTGCCCTTCTGCGTGGACGATCTGGAGACCGTGGAGGCCCATGTCCGGGAAATGGCCCCCCACGCAAAGATCGGATATTTCGGCTCCAGCTTCGGAGCTTATATCACCCTTCTGTATCTGGCTGACCGTGACCATGCTGGGGAGAGGGCCTTCCTACGCTCTGCCGCTGTGGCCATGCCCCGGCTGGTGGACCAGTGGGTGGATGACCGGGCCAGGGCAGACATGGCCCGCCGGGGCTATTTTGTCCCAGACTACGACTACGTCCGGGAGATGCGGGTCACGCCTGCTTTTCTGAAGGACCTGGAGGAGAACGATGTC
>JAFVUT010000040.1 GCA_017502545.1 Ruminiclostridium sp. | reverse complement strand
CCCTCAGTCGCTTTGCGACAGCTCCCTCCTCAGAGGGAGCCTGATCTCTGAAAATACGGTGGAAACTTTCCCATACCTCTGATATAATAGCCGTGGCTGTATGCCACGGCTATTTCTGTACCCCTCATCAGTCACCTGCGGTGACAGCTTCCCCCCAGGGGGAAGCCTTGTCTTCGGACGAAAGCAGCCTTCTCCCTGGGGAGAAGGTGCCCTCGAAGAGGGCGGATGAGGGGTCCCTGCAAAGGAGTATCCTCTTGGAAGAATCCCTTCTCTTACAGTGTGCCGCCACCATGGGCGTGGCCATGACCCCCGTGCTGGAGCTGCGGGGGGCCATCCCCTTCGGCCTGGCCCTGGGTCTGCCCGTGGGGCTGACCTACATCGTGTCGGTCATCGGCAACATGATCCCGGTGCCCGCCATCATCCTTTTCATCCGCCAGATCTTCCGCTGGCTGCGGAAGTACCCCTGGTGGGACGACAAGATCACAAAGATCGTGACCAAGGCCCATCTCAAGGGCCGCACCGTCCGAAAATACCGTCTCCTTGGCCTAATCCTCCTGGTGGCCGTCCCCCTGCCGGGCACTGGCGCCTGGACGGGGGCCCTGGTGGCCTCCCTGCTGGGCATCCGCATGCAGCACGCCCTGCCCGCCATCTTCCTGGGGGTCCTGATCGCCGGGGTGCTGGTCACTGCCGCCGCCTGCGGCATCATCGCTCTTTTTTGAAAATTCTGCCTGGGAATTCCGTCCCTCTCTGCGGCATACTGTAGGTATGCCCACCGGGAAGGAGGATGCCCATGGACAAAAAACAGAAGCAGGCTCTGCTGTGGTTTCTCTGGGGAATGGCCCTGGTTCTGGCCCTGCTGGCCGCCTTTGTGCCCCAAAGAGAGGACTCTGTGGCCGTCTCCGCCCCCCAGAGTCAGGGCGGTTATGTGGCCCTGACCTTTGACGACGGCCCATGGCCGGGGACCACCGACCAGCTATTGGATGGGTTGGCCCGGCGTGGGGTGAAGGCCACCTTCTTCCTCATTGGAAACCAGGTGGAGTCCCAGACCGACACCCTCCGGCGGATGGCCGAGGCCGGTCACCAGATCGGCCTCCACACCTGGGACCACGTCCAGCTGGATGGCCTGTCTCAATGGGAGACCCAGGATCAGCTGGACCGCTGCCGCCAGGTCCTCACCCACCTGCTGGGTCCCGTGGATCTCATGGTCCGGCCCCCTTACGGCTTCGTGGACGAAAACCTGAAAGCCTGGGCCGACGCCCCCATCCTCTGCTGGGACGTGGACACCCTGGACTGGCAGGACCAAAACCCCGACCGCATTGTCCAAACCATTCTGGACCAGACCCGGGACGGGTCCATCATCCTCATGCACGATATCTTCTCCACCTCGGTGGAGGCCGCTCTGGCCGCCGTGGATGCCCTCATGGCCGAGGGGTTCCGTTTCGTCACCCTGGAGGAATTGTTCCTCCTGCGGGGCATTACCCCCGAAAACGGCCAGGTCTATCTGGCCCTCTACCCCTGAAAGGAGTTGGCATTTTGAAAAAAATCGTCGCTGCGGCCCTGATTTTGGGCCTGGTCCTCTTCCTCATCCCCATGGGCTTCCGTCACGAGAAGACCCGGGAGGACACCGACTCCCCTGCCGTCCTGCCGGAGAGCGGCAAAGCCGTCACCATCCTCATAGACGGGGAGCTCCGGGAGATGGATCTCAACGAATACTTATGGGGGGTGGTGGCCGCCGAGATGCCCGCCTCCTTTGAGCTGGAGGCCCTGAAGGCCCAGGCCGTGGCCGCCCGTACATATTCTCTCAACAAGGCCGGTCAGGCCGCCAACCACCCGGAGGCCGACCTGTGCACCGACCACACCTGCTGCCAGGCCTGGATCCCCCGGGATAAGGCCCAGGCCAACTGGGGAGAGAACGCCCAGACCTACACCGACAAGATCACCCGGGCGGTGGCCGAGACCAACAGCCAGGTGGCCCTCTATGAGGGTGCCCTGATCTCCGCCCTCTACCACTCCTCTTCCGCCGACACCACCCAGGACGCCGTGGCGGTCTGGGGCGGAAATGTCCCCTATCTCACCAGCGTCCCCTCCCCCGAGGGGGAGGAGGTCCCCAACTACCACAGCACCGTGACCTACACCCCCCAGGAGTGCAAGGACCGCATCCTCTCGGCCAAGCCCGAGGCTGTCCTGGAGGGGGACCCCGCCAACTGGTTCACCAATGCCGTCTACAGCGAGGGGGGCAGCGTCCTCACCATGGACCTGGGCGGGGTCACGGTGACCGGCCACCAGGCCCGGACCATCTTCGACCTGCGCTCGGCCTCCTTTACGGTGGAGCCCGCCCCCGACTCCGTCACCTTCCAGGTCACCGGCTACGGCCACGGGGTGGGCATGAGCCAGTACGGGGCCAACGCCATGGCCGCCGACGGCAAGTCCTACCAAGAGATCTTACAGCACTACTACACCGGGATCACGGTGGAGTCATACGAATGAGGTTGCATAGTATGTTTGATGTGATTTTATGGGATGTGGACGGCACCCTGCTGGACTTTCCGGCGGCAGAGCGCCAGTCCCTGATGGATGCCTTCGCCCACTTCGGCCTGGGCCCCTGTCCCGATGACCGGGTGGCCCGGTACTCCAAGCTCAACGCCTCCTACTGGAAGCGGCTGGAGAAGGGGGAGATCACCAAGAATGAGCTGCTTCCCGGCCGGTTCCGGGAGTTCTTCGCCCTGGAGGGGATCTCCTTCCATGACCCCCAGGCGGTGAGCGACTTTTACCAGATCCGCCTGGGGGAGAACGCCATCCCCCAGGACGACTCCCTCACCCTGGTGGCCTCCCTCAAGGGCCGGGTGAAGCAGTACGCCGTCACCAACGGCACCAAGGTGGCCCAGGACATCAAGCTGGCCCGGTCCGGCCTGGACCGGCTCCTGGACGGCATCTTCATCTCCGAGGTGGTGGGGGCGGAAAAGCCCGCC
Source organism: Ruminiclostridium sp. (assembly GCA_017502545.1). Classification (GTDB taxonomy): domain Bacteria; phylum Bacillota; class Clostridia; order Oscillospirales; family Oscillospiraceae; genus Evtepia. Next base: position 20,083 of record JAFVUT010000040.1, on the reverse strand, counting down.
CCCGCCTTCTTTGCCCCGGTCTTCCAGGCCATGGGCCCGGTGGACAAGTCCCGGGTCCTCATGGTGGGGGACTCCCTCACCAGCGACATCCGGGGGGCCAACAACGTGGGCCTGCCCTGCTGCTGGTATGACCCCAAGGGCCACGCCCTGCCGGAGGATCTTCGTGTGGATTTCCACATTTCCCACCTGAGTCAGGTGGTGGACATCCTGGACGGGACCCTGTAACCCCTTTGTTTCCAACCTGATACGTTTCGGCAATTTCTACATACCAAATCCCCTTTGTGCGTTCTGACAGGGGGGTGATTTTCCTCATTTTGCAGGATTCTGGCCATGAATCTCTGGACACTGTCCAATGCAAAGTGAATAATTCCAAAGGTTTTCCACTTTATCCACCGGTTTTTCCCCAAAGGGTGTACGCCCCGTGGACCGATCCAAAGCATGACGAACTTGCATGTCAAGGCAAATCTTTCCGGTGGTTTTGCCAAATTTTGACCCCAGAAAAAGGAGGGCTCCCCTATGTCAGACCTGATCGCCGCTGTGGCCACCGCTCCCGGAGCAGGTGGTGTGGGCATCCTGCGCCTGTCCGGCCCCAAGGCAGCCGAAACTGCTGCAAGGGTCTTCCGTCCCGCCCGCAAAATTTCCCTGGCCGAGGCCCCCGACCGCCAGCTTCTCTACGGCTCCATTCTGGACAAGGAGGGCCGGGTCATCGACAACGGCCTGGCCTTTGTCAGCCGTGCCCCCCACAGCTACACCGGAGAGGAGACCGCCGAGCTCCAGTGCCACGGCTCCCCCATGGTCCTGTCTCTGGCCCTGGAGGCCCTCTTTGCCGCCGGTGCCCGTCAGGCCCTGGCCGGTGAGTTCACCAAGCGGGCCTTCCTCAACGGCAGACTGGACCTGACCCAGGCCGAGGCGGTCATCGACCTGATCGATGCCGAGACCCCCGCCGCCGCCCGTCAGGCCGCCGGTCGCCTGGAGGGCACCCTGTCCCGGAAGATCCGGGAGATCTACGACGGGCTGGTGGATGTGTCCGCCCACTTCCACGCCGTGCTGGACTACCCCGACGAGGACATCGACCCCTTCCGGGAGGAGACCATCCGCACCGCCCTGGACCGGGGCCTTTCCGCCACCGCCAGCCTGCTGGCCACCTACGACCGGGGCCGTCAGCTCACCAGCGGTGTGCCCACCACCATCCTGGGCCGCCCCAACGTGGGCAAGTCCTCTCTGCTCAACGCCCTGGTGGGCTATGACCGGGCCATCGTCACCCAGATCCCCGGCACCACCCGGGACACCATCGAGGCCAAGGCCAGCGTGGGCGGGGTCCTGCTGAACCTCACCGACACCGCCGGTCTCCGGGAGACCGGGGACGAAGCAGAACGGCTGGGGGTCCAGCGGAGCCGTGCCGCCGCCGAGGAGGCCCGTCTGGTCCTGCTGGTCCTGGACGGCGCCGAGGGCCTCACCCAGGAGGACGGCCAGGCCATCGCCCTGGCCCGGGAAGCCCCGGCCTGCATCTGCATCGTGAACAAGTCCGACCTGCCCCCCGTCCTGGACATGGAGGCTCTGGCCCAGGACTTCCCCAACCTCTGCCAGGTGAGCGCCAAGAACAACGCCGGCCTGGAGGCTCTGGGCCCCATGGTGGCCCGTCTCTTCCCCACCGGCTCCGGCCATGAAGGCGAGGCCCTCCTCACCAACGCCCGCCAGGTGGAGGCCGTCACCCGCACCCGGGAGAACCTCCTCCGGGCCCAGGAGGGGCTGGAAATGGGGGTCCCCCCTGACCTGCTCCTGACCGACATCGAAGGGGCCCTGGACGCCCTGGGCGAGGTCACCGGCACCACCGTCCGGGAGGACATCACCGGTCGGATCTTCCAGCGTTTTTGTGTTGGCAAATAAAAAAGCGAGCTGCAAATCCTTTGCAGCTCGCTTTTTTATTGGCTTTTCATTTTTTCTTCCCGGTTCTGCCCGATGGCGATGAGGGGCACGGTGAGAAGGATCAGGAGAAAGCCCAGGAAATCATAGGCCGTAAAGGCCACCCCCAGGATCAGGACGGAGATGATGACCGCCGCCACAGGTTCTGCCGCAGAGAGAACGTTGCCCGCAATGGCCCCCACCAGGCGGATGCCCCGCATATAGAAGGTGAAAGCCAGGATGGTGCCCCCCAGGATGATGACCGCCATACCCAGGATGAGCTGGGCATCCACCCGGGCCTGGATGGTCCAGGGGCGGAAGAGGAGGGCGGCCACGCCCCCGCCGATGAGCATGCCCCAGCCCATCACCGACATGAGGCCGTGCCGCCGGGTGAGGTCCACCGGGGAGAGGGTGTTGATGGTGGCCGTGACCCCGCATCCCAGGCCCATAGCCAGGGCGACGGGGGAAACACTGAGGCAGGACAGGTCAAAATGGGTGGCGCAGGCGAAGACCCCCACCACCACGCAGAGGACGGCGGCGACCTCGTAGGCCTTGGGCTTTCGCCGTTCCCGGAAGATGCACCACACCAGGATGAAGACCGAGCAGGTGTAGCACATGACGGTGGAAAAGGCCACGTTGGCGTACTCAATGCAGGCGTAGAAGGTGTACTGGGAGGCCGCCACCCCGAAGACCGCATAGAGAAACAGCCGGGGCAGGTCCTTTTTGGATCTCCACACCGCCGTCACCTCCTCCCCCATGACCCTGGCCAGCACCAGGAAGAGGACCCCGGCAATGAGGAGGCGGATGGGGATGAGCCAGTTGGTGGTGATGGTGTTGGTACGGAAAAGGTGCTGACCCACGGCTCCGCCCACGGCCCATAACACACCGCCGCTGATGGCCATGATGTACCCCGCCCGGCGGGTGGTACCCAGTTCTTTCATGGCTTCCACTCCTTTTCTTTCAATCTTTCCCCCAGTTTACACCCGGGCGGGAGACTTTGGCAAGGGGGTTTCCCTTGACAAACCGGTTCGGGCAGTCTACACTTATAGAGACTACTTCATTAGACTTTATGAAAGGAGGACAGGATATGCAGATGTTTCTGGAAACCCTGGTCCAGCTCTCCCTGGCCGGATCCCTGCTGGGTCTGACCGTGTGGGCCGCCGTCCGCCTGCTGAAAACCAGACTCTCCAAGGCCGGGGCCTGTGCCTTTTGGCTGCTGGTCCTCCTGCGCCTCCTTCTGCCTCTGGGTCTGCCGGGAGACCCGCCGCCCATCCTGCCGGAGATCCCCGTCCCCGCCCCTCTGGCGGAGCAGGCCCTTTCCCCGGCGATCTCCGGGGAACCCTCTGCCGGGACCGAGGCAGGGCCGGACTGGGCCGCCCTCCTGCCCTGGGTGTGGGGGGCAGGAGCCCTGCTGACCCTGACCATCCCTCTGCTCTCCTACCTCCGGTTCCTTGGGAAGGTCCGGCGGGACTGGCTGCCCCCGGAACCGGGGGACCAGGCGGTGCTGGACGGGCTCTGCCCCCGGCATGCCCCTGACCTGTGGTGCTGTCCGGGCCTGCCCTCCCCCATGCTGGTGGGACTCTTCCGCCCGACCATCCTCCTGCCCGAGGTGTCCTATGAGGGCCGGGAGGAAACCCTCTCCCACATCCTCCGCCATGAGCTGGCCCACTACCGCCGGTGGGACATTCTGACCAAGTGGCTATCCGCCCTGGCCCGGGCCCTTCACTGGTTCAATCCCCTGGTCTGGCTCCTGTGCCGGGAGCTGGACCGGGCCTGTGAGCTGGCCTGTGACCAACAGGCCGTCCGGGGGATGACCGCCCCGGAGCGGAAGGCCTACAGCTACACCCTCCTGACCCTGGCCACGGAGCATCCCCGGACCCCCCGGCTCACCACCGCCCTGGCCCAGGACAAGAAGGCCGTGAAGGAGCGTCTCCTGTCGGTGCTGGGCCACAAGCCCCTTACCCGCCGGGCCATTCTGCTGACTCTGGCTCTCCTCCTGGCGGCCACCGCCTGGGCCTTGGCCCTGGGGCCTGGCCGAACAGCACCGGAGATCACCCGGGACCCCTGGGTGGCCCAACAGCAGGACGGTTATCTCACCCCCGCCTCTGCGGAGGAATTGAAGGAGGTCTACGCCTGGGAGGAAGAGTTCACCCTCCAGGTCCGCCTGCATCTCACCGACGGCACCATCCCCGACCAGCCCTGGCCCATCGGCCTGGGGTACTACGAGACCGACTGGACGGCAGGCAGTCCCTACGTCCAGTGGGCCATCAACCGCCAGCCCATGATCAACGAGGACCTGGCCAAGGCCTGGCTCACCAGCGAGACCTGGACCTACCGTGGCTTCCTCCGGGTGACCACCCTCACCGACCTGCGGACGGAGGCCGTCCGGACGGGCCAGGAAAAGACCCCCACGGTGATCGGGTCCCTGTCCACCTTCCAGCCCGGGTGCACCACCCACCGGGGGATCACCATCGGGGACTCCCTGGAGGACCTGCAGACCGCCTACCCGGACCTTACCCTGGTCTATGAGGACCCCCAGGACAAGGAGGCCCTCCGGGCCCAGGGTCTCACCGACCACGATGCCTGCTGGGCCTTCACCCACTCTGGGCGGGTGATCTTCTTCCTGACCAAGGCCGACCGGGTGGTCCAGCTGGACATGGCCTTCCAGTCCAACGGCCTGCCCAAGGGGTTGGGTTATTACCTGTCCGACTGGGCCTGGAATCTGGGGTATTTGTCATAAAAAAGGGCCTGTTGCAAAACGATTTGCAACAGGCACTTCCTTATTTGAGTTTTTCGGTGCGGTATAGATCGGTCCGTCTGCCGGCCAGAATGGGGATCTGGCCCCGGTACTTGGCCAGGTCGTCAAAATCAATGTCCACCACCCGGACCCCTTCCTTCTCGTCCAGCTGGGCGATGATGGTCCCCCAGGGGTCGCAGACCAGGGAGTGGCCGTAGGCCACGTAGGAGGCACTTGTGTCCCGGGCGGGGGAGCAGCCGGCAATGAAACACTGCTGGTCCAGGGCCCGCATCCGGAAGGCCAGATCCCAGTGGAGGGGACCGGTGGTCATGTTGAAGGCGGCGGGGATCACGATAAGCTCCGCCCCCATGTCACCCATAAGCCGGAAGAAGTCGGAGAAGCGGATGTCGAAGCAAATGGCCACGGCGATCTTGCCGTATTCGGTGTCCACCACGGTGACGGAATCCCCGGCGGTGAGGGTGTCGGACTCCATGAACCGCTGACCCCCGGGCACGTCGATGTCAAAGAGGTGGACCTTCCGGTGGCGGGCCAGCTCCTTGCCCTCGGGGGAGAAGATGTAGCTGGTGTTGTAGATCTTCCCCTCCTCCAGCTCGGGGACAGAGCCGCCGATGAGGTAGATCCCCAGCTCCCGGGCGATGTTGGACAGGAACTGCCAGCTTTCACCCCCGGCAGGTTCCCCGTAGACCGGGAAGCAGGCGTTCTCATAGGGGCAGTTGAACATCTCGGGGAGAGTGACCACATTGGCCCCTTTTGCTGCTGCCTCCCGGATGAGCTCTCCGGCGTGGCGGAGGTTTTCGGCCTTGTCGGCCGTGACCTTCATCTGACATAAACCTAACTTGAACATAGACATAAGCTCCTTTCTGGGGCGTTTCTTTAATCAATTCCCTTATAGCCATTCTTTTCGGCGTGACCGAGAAGGTAGAGGAAGGCAAAGGCCGGGATGCGAAGCATCTGAATTCCCTGTGGGGTATCATGGGCGCCGTAGTCCTCCGGATTCTTTGTGACTACGATGGCAGCAGAGGCATGTTCGCACAGTTCTACGATGGCATCGTCATCGGCAATGGGTGCGCCCTCCCGATACTTTACTTCAATTAAAATATTCTGCGTGTTGGGATAGTCCACAACAATGTCGATCTCTTTGTTCTTCTTTCCTCCCCGGAAGTAGCCCACCGATGTCGCCTGCTGGTAATAAAAAGCCGCAACATGCTTATACACCGCTGTCTCAACGATCTTCCCCATCTCGGTGGGATCGGTCAGCACAGAGTCATCCATCAAAACGGCATTTCGGATGGCCGCATCGGCAATATAGATCTTCGGTTTGGCCTTGAGGACCTTCTTCCCGGCCATATCCACCGGCCAGCTCTGATAGATCAGGTTAGCACTTTCCAGGTAGCGGATATAGTTTTCCACGGTGGGGCGGGACACGCCGCTCAATTCTTTGGCGATGGCTTCAATGGAGACGATCTCCGAGGATACATTGCACAGGTACAGGAAGATCCGCTCCAGTTCGGTGGCATTGCGGATATTATACAGGGACGGAAGATCCCTCTTGAGGACTTTATCCACAACATCCTCCCGCATGATCTGCTGAGCCAGGATGTCGTTGTCCGCCAGGGCCAGTTCCGGGAAACCGCCCACCTGCAAATAACGGGAGAAATGGTTTTGGACTTTGGAGAGCTGGAGCATGATGCCCGTGCGCTCCTGCTGGGTCATGCGGAGCATATGGGTGGCCTTCAAACCCTTGGGAAGGTCGGGCCGATCCAGATCCAGGATCTCGCAATATTCGTAAAAAGACATGGTAGGGACCTGGATGACAGACCATCTTCCCGCCCCACTCTCCTGATTCCCTTTCATCAGGGCGGGACTTGCAGATCCCGTTGCGACCACATTGGTATCCGGCTGCATATCATAAATGATCTTCAGCCACTTATCCCAATCCTGGGCATACTGGACCTCGTCAAAAAAGTAATAGACATCCTGCTCCGCATACACATTTTCGTGGTAGCACTCCAGAATATCATTGAATCCGCTCAGCTTCAGCATAGGGTGATCCATGGAAATGAAGACGATCTTCTGGGGAGGGACCCCACGCCGAAGAAGCTCCTCGATCATCTGATACTGAATGGTGGTCTTACCCACCCGCCGTGTCCCCGTCAGAACAACGATCCGCCGGATGGTTGTCTCATCCAACCGCTTCATCGCCTCGTGGAAGGCAAAGCGTTTGTAGGTTTTGGACAGCTTGGGGTTTACGGCCTCGGTCTTCCACCAGGGATTATAGGCAGACAAAACCTTCAGGATGCCCTCTTTGCTGGTAATCGCCATAGCAGCACCTTCTTTCCCCTGCACTATACCACATATCTTCATTTTGGTCAACAACAATTCTAAGTATACTTATAATTATTTCGACCAAAAATGAAGATTTCCACCTTATCTTCGCATTTTTCTTCCATAAAAAAGAGCGTCGCCCCTCCTCTCCCCGGATGCCCTGAGCCATGAGAATTCCTCTCCTGCCACATTGCGTATCCGCCGGTTTTCGGTTATAATATAGAATGAATGATTATGTGAAGGAACGTTTTATGATCCGACAACGACTTTTCACCGTGGTGGGTCTGCTGCTGGCCCCCCTGGTGGTCCTGTGGGCCACCCAGGCCATCTGGCTGGACGATCTGGCCGGAGCCCTGACCTGGATGACCGCCCAGCCCGCCGCCGTTGGCCTGTTCTGGGTCCTCTTCTCCAGCATCAGCTTCACCCTTTACGGTTTCCTCCGCCGGCTGTTCTGGGCCTGTCTGCCCCAGTCGGCGGCCTGCCTGGTGTTTGCCTACGCCAGCCGGTGCAAACTGAACATCAACGGTGCGCCCATCCAGCTCAGTGACTTCTCCCTCCTGGGGAATCTGGGGGATGTGGCCGGGTATGCCGCTGACCAGCTCATCCCCTCGGCCACCGCCATCATCGCTGCCCTGTCGGTGGTCCTGATGCTGATCCTCTTCCTCTGCCTGGGGACCTGGAAGCTACCCGCCCCTGTGGGCATGGTCCTGGGAAGCCTTTCCATGGTCCTGCTGCTCTCTGCCTTCTCCCCCGGTACCCTCCAGACCGCCGCCGTGGCGCTGGACCAGGACTGCCGGGATCAGGTGGAGCGAAACGAAACGGCCGGTGTGGTCCTGGGCATCTACACCGCCTGGTGCCAGCGCATCCACACGGAAAACACCCTGGCCACCCTGGACTCCGCCGGTTTGGCCGACTTTTTCCGGGCCGATGCCGCCCAGGAGATGCCCTCCCCCAACCTGGAAACCACCCCGGACATCATCTTCATCACCTCCGAGGCCTTCTTCGACGTGACCCGCCTGCCGGGGCTCACCTTCCAGGAGGACCCTCTGCCCGTCTTCCACCAGCTCTCCAAAGCCTGCACCAACGGCCGGTTCCTGTCCAACACCTACGGCGGCGGCACCGGCTGGGTGGAGATGGAACTGTTCACCACCCTGACCTCCTCCCTTCTCATGGAGGGGGACACCCTTTCCACCCTGGACCCGGCGGTCTATGAGACCCTCCCCACCACCGTCCGCTTCCTGGAAAAGTCGGGCTACTCCACCCTGGCCATCCATTCCCACACCGCCGAGCTCTATGACCGGGAAACCATCTACCCGGCCATCGGCTTTGAGGAAGTGATCTTCCTCGAAGATTTTTGGGTGGAGCCGGAACGCTGCGGGGACTACGCCTCGGACGAGTCCTTTGCCCGGGAGATCATCGCCCGGTATGAGGCCCGGGACCCCAATGCTCCCGCCTTGATCTACGGCCTCTCCATGGAGAACCACCAGTCCTACTACCCGGAAAAGTACGGGGAACCTTCGGGGTTCCCGGCCCAGTGTGACCTGCTGACCCAGGAGGACCTTGCCTACCTGGATGCCCTGGTGATGGGGCTCCACCACGCCGATGCCTCTCTGGGGATGCTGGTGGATTACTTCTCCCACTGCGGCCGCCCGGTGATGCTGGTCTTCCTGGGGGACCACCTGCCCTCCATGAACCTGGCCGATGGGGAGGACATCTACACCCGACTGGGGATCTCCCCCGAAGGGGATGCCTCCACCTGGGATGCCGAGACCCTGGCCGAGATCCTTTCCACCGACTACCTCATCTGGACCAACTACGCCGAGGAAGTGGTCCCGGACCGGACCGAGAGCTGCACCTTCCTGGGGCTCCACGTCCTCCAGCGGACCGGACTGCCCCTGAACCAATACTTCTCCTGGCTGGAGGAGAACATCGCCGGCCGGATGCTCCTGAGCCGGGGCCGGTTCTTTGCCGACCAGGACGGCGTCCCCGGCTATGAAGTCCCGGCAGATGCCCAGCCCCTCCTGGACAGCTACACCGCCCTGGAGCGGAGCCTGGCATATGGCCCTTGACAATGGTAGGTTCCTACGTTATAATACGGTAGGAACCTACGAAAGGAGGACATGCCATGGAGATGGACAACGCCGCCGTCCTGATCAAAAAGGCTGCGCTGGAGTATGACAAGACGGCAAACCCCATCCTGGCCCCCTACGACCTGACCATTTCCCAGTATAAGATCCTGATGTTCCTGTTCGGCCAGCCCACCCGGTCTGCCAAGGTGGTGGATATTGAGCGCTGCTACTCCATGACCCACCCCACCGCCATCGGTCTGCTGGACGCCCTGGAGAAGAAGGACTTTGTCTCCCGCATCCCGAACCCGGAGGACGGCCGAAGCAGGCTGATCTCCCTGACGGAAAAGGCCGACTGCCTGGAGCCCGACCTGCAGGACCTGGGTCAGATCCTGGAAACCGAATTCACCAAAACCCTCTCTGACCAGGAGCGGACGCAGCTGGTTCTTCTGCTGCAGAAGCTCCTCCACCGGCCGGAGCAGGATACGACACACCCTGTCAAAAGAAGGAGGACCCCCACTATGGACCCCAAGAACAACATCCACCGCGTGGACCTGGCCGAAAAGGCCACCGCCATTCTGAATCTGTACACCCCCTTCAAGACCGATTATCAGGTCTCCTTTGCCATGGCCGAGGCCGACGAGAAGGGTCTGCCCCGGATCGCCGCCAAGCTGGTGCGCACCGACGGCGTGCCCTTCGACCAGAGCAATGCCCCCATGGACAAGAAGCTCCGCCACATGAAGGATCAGACCGCCATCATCCGCCCCTTCTACCTGCCCGCCATGAAGGCAGAGTTCGACGAGACCGAGGCCAACGAGTTCGACTGCCTGGACTTCGACTACGCCGCCATCATCGTCTACAACAAGGACGCTGAGGGCCAGTATGCCATCAAGGGTGTGTATTTCCTTCCCACCGATGCCTTCATCCACGCCAAGAAGCCCGATGCCGACGGTGTGTGGAGACGGATGGGCCTGGGCTCCTACCGGATGCACCAGCTGAGCCTGGACCCCCGCCAGAAGTTCGCCCGCTCCCTGTACCTGGCCCTGCGTATGAGCGAGGCCCTGGAGTACGAGTACGACAAGTACGGCTTCTATTTCAGCAACCCCTAACAGCGTTTCGAAAAAGGCAACGCCTTTTCCGAAAGGGGGGATTGCGGCCTGCTGTGCGCGCCCGTTGGGCACACTGGCAGGCCGAGAAGAGTTTTCTGGCACGCACATGTCGCGCCAGAAAACGGATATGCCTTTATTTCGCCGTTGCGACGGCGAAACTCTACGAGGTTTTCGACTCGTTCTGTTTTCGGCAGAACGAGTCTTTTTCTCTTGTCTTTCCCTTTTTTCTGTCATATAATATGAATACTTTCCCACACAAAAAAGAGAGGAGCAGACCAACATGGACAAAGAAAAGCAGCTGGAGACCTTCCAGCGTCGGATCAAACGGGTCCTCTTCACCCAGGAGGAGATCCAGGAAGCCATCCGGAAGGCCGGCAAGGACATCAGCGACTCCTACGACGGCAACCCCATCCTGCTGGTGAGCATCCTGAAGGGTGCCTACGTCTTCCTGGCCGACCTGAGCCGGGCCATCACCGTCCCCTGCGAGATCGGCTTCATGTGTGCCAAGAGCTACTACAGCGGCACGGTCTCCACCGGTGCGGTGAAGATCACCATGGACCTGGACCAGGACGTGAGCCAGTACCACGTGGTCATCGTGGAGGACATCATCGACACCGGCCGCACCCTCAACGACGTGGTGAACCTCCTGAAGGCCCGGAATCCCCTGTCCCTGAAGGTGGTCACCCTCCTGGACAAGCCCTCCCGCCGGAAGGTGGACTTCAAGGCAGACGTCTCCCTCTTCACCATCCCCGATCACTTCGTCATTGGATATGGTCTGGACTGCGGGGAATACTACCGGAACCTGCCCTACATCGCAGAATACGACGAAGGAGGAGAATAACATATGCTGGAACGACTCTTCCACCTGAAGGAAAACAACACCAATGTAAAGACCGAGCTCACCGCCGGTCTTGCCACCTTCATGACCATGGCCTATATCCTGGCCGTGAACCCCTCCATCCTGTCCGAGGCCGGTATGGACCCCAACGCCGTCCTCATCGCCACCTGTCTGGCCTCCTTCCTGGGCACGGCCATCATGGCCCTGGCAGCCAACCTGCCCTTCGCCCTGTCTGCCGGCATGGGTCTGAACGCCTACCTGGCCTACACTGTGGTCCTGGGCATGGGCATCTCCTGGCAGGTGGCCCTGTTCGCCGTCTTCATCGAGGGCCTCATCTTCATCGTCCTGTCCCTGACCAACGTCCGTGAGGCCATCTTCAACGCCATCCCCCTGCCCCTGAAGCGGGGCGTCTCCGTGGGCATCGGCCTGTTCATCGCCTTCATCGGCCTCCAGAACGCCGGTCTGGCGGTGGACTCCTCCACCCTGGTGACCATCACCAGCTTCACCGAAAACTTCTCCACCCACGGCATCTGCGCCCTGCTGTCCGTCATCGGCCTGCTCATCACCGCCATCCTCCACATCCGCGGTATGAAGGGCGCCATCCTCCTGGGCATCGTCATCACCTGGGTCCTGGGCATCCTCTGCCAGCTGGTGGGCATCTACGTCCCCACCCCCGAGGCCGGTTTCTACAGCCTGATCCCCGCCGCCATCATCAGCATGGACTTCTCCGCCCTGGGCAACACCTTCGGTCAGTGCTTTAACATCGACTTTGACGGCGTGGGCATCTTTAACTTCATCGTGGTCATCTTCGCCTTCCTGTTCGTGGACCTGTTTGACACCCTGGGCACCCTCATCGGCGTGGCCACCAAGGCCAACATGCTGGACGAGGAGGGTCATCTGCCCCGGATCAAGCCCGCTCTGATGGCCGATGCTGTGGCCACCTCCGCCGGTGCTGTGCTGGGCACCTCCACCACCACCACCTTCGTGGAGTCCTCCGCAGGCGTGGCCGTGGGCGGCCGCACCGGTCTGACCGCCATGACCACCGGCGTTCTCTTCCTGTGCGCCACCCTGTTCTCCCCCCTGTTCACTTCTATCCCCTCCTTCGCCACCGCCCCCGCCCTGATCTTCGTGGGCTTCCTGATGTTCGAGGGGATCACCGAGCTGAAGTTCTCCGACAAGAACCTCACCGACACCATCCCCGCTTATCTGGCCATCCTGGCTATGCCCCTGTTCTACAGCATCTCCGAGGGCATCTGCCTGGGTGTCATCTCCTACGTGGTCCTGAAGACCGCCACCGGCAAGGCAAAGGACGTGGCTCCCCTCATGTACGTTCTGGCCGTCCTCTTCGTCCTGAAGTACATTTTCCTGTAATCCCAAATGATTCCGCCCGGCTGTCAGCCGGGCGGTTTTTTATTGTCGGGAGCAATCCCCTGCCCTACACAGGATAGCGTTAAGGACAGGCACATCCTCTTGCCTCTCCCTTTGGGAGAGGTGGCACGGCGAAGCCGTGACGGAGAGGGCGGAACGTCACGGAAAGGGTTGCTTCATCCTTTCCGATAGTCAAACCCTTTGACGTTGGTTCGCCCTCTCAGTCGCCTTCGGCGCCAGCTCCCCCAGAGGGGGAGCCAAGCTGTCAACAACTCACCCCCGTTCCCCTTGCGGCCGGTTGCCCCCTGTGGTATACTATTCCTATCAAATCAATGAAAAGGAGGGTTTCGTATGACGAAACGATTGTTTGCTCTGCTCCTGTCTCTGGTGATGGCCTTTTCCCTGGCCGTTCCCGCAGGAGCCGCTGAGATCGGGGCGGAAAACCCCGATGACCTGACGGGATACACCTTCATCCTCCACACCAACGACGTCCACGGCAGCATCGACGGCTACGCCGCTGTGTCCGCCCTGAAGCAGTGGTACCAGTCCACCGGGGCCGACGTCTACCTGATGGACGCCGGTGACTTCAGCCAGGGCGACCCCTATGTGAACCTTTCCCAGGGTGCCACGGCGGTGGAGCTCATGGATCTGGCCGGATACGACCTGGTCGCCCTGGGCAACCACGAGTTCGACTACGGCTATGAGACCCTGACTTCCCTTCTGGAAACGGCACAGTTTACCACCCTGGCTGCCAACGTCTTTTATGAGGGCCAGCCCATCACCCCTTCCAACGCAGTCATCGACACCGCCAACCACCGCATCGGCGTCTTTGGCCTGACCACCCCTGAGACCGCTTCCTCTGCCCACCCCTCCAGGATCCAGGGCCTCACCTTCCTGGCCCGGGAAGAGCTGTACGCCTGCGCCCAGGACCAGGTGGACACCCTCACCGCCCATGGCTGTGACCTGATCGTCTGCATCGGCCACCTGGGTGTGGATCCCCCCTCCGAGCCCAACCGGTCCAGCGACCTGCTGGAGCAGGTGGAGGGCATTGACCTCTTCCTGGACGGTCACTCCCACCACACCATCTCTGAGATCCGGGAGATCACAGGCAGCGAGACCGTAGGGGATGCTATCCTGACCTCCACCGGCACCAAGATGGCGAATGTGGGCATCGTGGAGATCTCTCCCCAGGGCGACATCAGTGCCATCAACCTCTCCATCGAAGCCCTGGCGGAGGTCCTGTCTGACGATGTTGTGGCCGCCCGTGCCGCAGAGATCAAGGCGGAGATCGACGCCGATTACAGCACCGTGTTCGCCCAGAGCGAAGTGACCCTCAACGGCGAAAAGGACGATATCCGCAGCCAGGAGACCAACCTGGGCAACCTCATCGGCGATGCCATGGTCTGGCAGGCAGGCCTTCTGGGGGAACCCGTGGATGCAGCCGTGATCAACAGCGGCGGCATCCGGGCCACCATCGCCCCCGGCGACGTGACCAAGAAGGACATCAGCGCTGTCCTTCCCTATGGCAACACCCTGTACATCATTCAGATCACCGGCGCTGACCTGCTGGAAGCCCTGGAAGCCTCCACCTGCTATGCGCCCCAGGCCGTCCCCTGCTTCCCCCAGGTGTCCGGCGTCACCTTTACCATCAACACCGGGGCCCCCTTTGCCACCAGTGGCCTTTACCCCGGCGCCACCTACCCCCAGCCCGATGCCGTCAACCGGGTGACCATCCACACCGTAGGCGGCCAGCTCTTTGACCCGGACGAATACTACACCATTGCCACCAACGACTACATGGCCGCCGGCGGAGACACCTACTACCGCTTCGCCGCCTCCCCCATCGGCTATGACCTGGGGATCCCTCTGGACGAGGTGGTCATGGACTACATCACCGCCGGGCTGGGCGGGATCATCACCGCCGCTGACTACGGCCAGACCGACAGCTACATCCGGACCATCTCCTATTCTGATGTGTTGGCCTCTGACTGGTTCAGCCTGCCCGTCACCTATGTGACCCTGACCAGTCTGATGAACGGCGTGGGTGAGAAGTTCCTGCCCAACGCCGACCTGACCCGGGCCATGCTGGTCACCACCCTGCACCGGATGGCCGGGGAGCCTGAAATCAACGCCGACAACCCCTTCCGGGACGTGGCGGAGGACACCTGGTACACCGACGCCGTCCTGTGGGCCGCCGAGACCGGCATCACCACCGGTGTCACCAGCGACACCTTCGCCCCTGACAAACCCCTGACCCGGGAGCAGATGGCTGCCTTCTTCTACCGCTTCGCCGACTATGAAGGGGAAAAGGATCTGGGTCCCAACGGGGACAACCTGGCCGGCTGCCCGGATCGGGACCAGATCAGCGAGTACGCTCTTCTCCCCATGAACTGGGCCATCCACCAGGGTCTTCTGGCGGGCTATCCCGACAACACCATCCGTCCCCAGGACACCGCCACCCGGGCCCAGATCGCCACGGTGCTGATGCGGTATATGGTTGGGTGACATCAAAACAGGACAATTTCATTGTTCAATGTCATTTAGATAACAGCATAGCGAAAAAGAAGAAGCGGACTGTACTCTCCCTGAAAAGAGATGTACAGTCCGCTTTTGCAAACGCAGCGCATAGAAACAGAATGTGCGTGCATCAGTATCCATACCATAGAGGTCTTTTGTAAGATCCTTACCTATCCTCTTTGTGTGTGCTGTCCTGCTCTTCCCGGCCAAGGTAGCGCAGACTCAGCATCGTAATGTCGTCAAACTGTGGTGCGTCTCCAGCAAATGCATCCACATCGTCCTTGACGATTTTCAGCAGCGTTTCCGGGGTGCTGTCTGCATGGGCATTGAGGACCTCACACAGGCGCTGATCTCCATAGAGCTGCTTCTCTTCGTTTGCAGCCTCTGTCACACCGTCCGTATAGAGGTAGACCGTATCTCCCGGTACAAGCTCCAGGCTTGCGGGGCGATAGTGCATTCCATCCATTCCGGCCAGAACAAAGCCGGAGCGGGTGCGGAGAAACTCGTATTTGCCATTACGCCGCAGCAAGGGAGGGTTGTGTCCGGCGTTGACATAGGCGAGATGGCCGGTGGACAGCTCCAGTACACCCATCCAGGCGGTGACAAACATCCCTTCCTCGTTGGCCTCGCAGAGCAGACGGTTCACTTCGGTAAAAACTTCCTCCGGTTCTGTCCCCTGCTGGGTGTGATCCTTGATCAGCGTCTTGGCAATGACCATGAACAGAGCCGCCGGGACCCCCTTGCCGGAAACGTCAGCGATGACCACCGCCAGATGGTCGTCATCCACCAGGAAGAAATCATAGAAATCTCCCCCAACCTCCTTTGCCGGATTCATGGTGGCATAGATGTCAAACTCCGTCCGCTCAGGGAATGGCGGAAAAATACAGGGAAGCATGGAGGTCTGGATGTGGGTGGCCACACTCAGCTCCGAGGCGATCTGCTGTTTTTCCGCGCTGTCCCTGATCTGCCGCTCCAGAAGCCTCCGGGTACGGTCAGACAGCGTCGTGCAGATGGTGGACAGACCGCAGAGGATCAGGCTGCGGGGCAGGATGTAAAACAGCACGACCCGCCGGATGGTATTCGCCGTGACCTCGCGCACCCCGCTTGTATCCAGCGCATAGAGAAGGTTGCTGTCCCACTCGCCCACATGGACACCAATGAGAAGGGATACCGACATACCTATCACGGAAACAGCCAGCAGGCTGTAGGAAAACCGCTTGGAGTAGTAGTGACAGCCCAGGATAATGGGAGCCGACCACGCCATAACGGCGTGTTTGGGCAGGGCGGCGGACATGAGCGTGATCCCTAAAATGCAGCACAGCAGGATGCAGACCTTCAGCCTGGGGGAATCCTGGTCCAGCAGACGGAGCAGAAGGGTCGGGAGCAGAAACAGCACGATACCCCCCACTGCAGCAACGGCCATGATCACGGGAGGTACGATAAACACGCGAAGAAGGTTCATGGCCCAGATGACCACCACCACAACGGCAAGCACCCGCATACACCTTGCGGCATATAGATTGGCCTCTTTTTCATTCTCCGCAAAGGCGGCGGAATAGTCAAGTTCGCTCATCAAACCACCTCGTATGTTTCATCCCTGTCATGCGGCACAATGCTTATTCGATGGTGAGGATCTCCACAAAGCCGGTGACCTCAAACACTTCCATAATGGTCTCGTTGACATTCTTAACCACCATTCCCCCACCCTGCTTCTGCATCTGCTTCTGGGCTGCAAGAAGAACACGAAGGCCGGCAGAGGAGATGTACTCCAATTTTTCCAGGTCCAGAATCAGTTCTTTTACCTCATACAGACAAACTTTGCACTCATTTTCCAGCTGGGGAGCGGTGGTGGTGTCCAGACGGCCCTCCAGGGCCATCATCAGGTTCTCTCCATCCAATTTTTTGCTGATCGTCATTTGACATCCTCCTCAATTATACCTCGGCATTGTGAAATGTTTTATGGACTGTGATGACTACCTTGTCCCGGCGCAGACCCACCCGAACATCGTCAGCCAAATGCTCCAAAACAGACTTTTCCAGTTTATCCCACTTTGCAGCTTTCCGTTCCCGGGCAGCATAATTGCGCATACGAACCAGGGACCATTCTTCGAAGGATTCATCGTGAAAGCCTCCGGCAAAAGAATCTCCCCGTCCAGCGGGATCTCCTCCCTGCCTATACCAGTCAACAACCATACGCACCTTTCCGGCAACACCCTGATAAAGGATGTTTTCGCCGGTAGAAGACGTGTCCAGCAGTCTTTTCTGCGCCCGCTCTCCCACAGGGAAGGTTTCGGCGGAAAGAAGGAGACGGTATTCTCCGTCTTTCAGTTCGATGGCGAAGGAACCATCCCGCACCTTTGTCACGCCATTGACCATACCCAGCAGTTCTTCTGTCAAAAGACGCAGCTGCAGGGATTGTTTCCCTGTCAGACCGGTCTCTTCTGCGAAACGGTCCGCTTCCTGCAGAACCGCCGCCGTGGCCTCCAGGCTGCCATCAAAGGGACATATTGCAGATGATTTCACATGGATCCCCTCTCTTTCCTTTATTTGATCTCTTTCTTGATGGTCAGGATGTTTCTGCCGTTTTCATAGACATAGCCCACCTGATCCATAAACTTTTTTACCAGCAGGATGCCAAGTCCGCCGGGCTCACGTTCCTGTAAACCCAGCGTGACATCCGGATCGGGTTTTTCCAGTGGATCGAAGGGACATCCCTGATCCACAAACCGGATGGTTACCACGGGCGGATCCCCGTCAATGTCCACTCCCACCTCCACCTGCCCGACCTCCGACGGATACGCATAGCTGGCAATATTGATGAAGATCTCCTCCACTGCCAGCTTCACCTGCATTTGAGTCCGTATCGGACAGTGGATGGTCTCCAGTTTTTCCTGGATCAAGGCGTCGACTCTCTCCAGCATCGCCGCTTCCGCAGGTACCGTGATGACTTCCATCGCACCATTCCCGCCTTTCTGAATGCAATTTCCGGCGTTCTCATTTTCTCCGCAGCGTCTGTATATCCAGCCGCCCCAAAGAGCCTGCCAGCTCCACCAGCTCCGCCTGCAAACAGAACAGATTGACGGCGGTGCCAAAGAATTCCAGGATCACGTTCAATGCGATCGTAATGGCAACGGCCTCTGCCGGGATGTTCAGCTGCAGAAACAGCATGGTGTAGCAGGTCAGACCTCCACCGGGGACGGGGGGTGCCGCCACGGCCAATACGACGGTGATGATCAGGGCACTGACCAGCCAGGTCGGAGAGATCGGCACACCATAGACCTCCGCCATGCACAGACCCGCTGCCAGAAAGATGACAGCGGCTCCCGGCATGAAAACGACCTGCCCCAGGGGGACCCCGAAGTTGATGATCTGACGGTCGATGCCCAGCTTCTTCTCACAGCACTCTACATTGGTCGCATAGGCCGCCGCAG
This sequence comes from Ruminiclostridium sp., assembly GCA_017502545.1. Taxonomy (GTDB): domain Bacteria; phylum Bacillota; class Clostridia; order Oscillospirales; family Oscillospiraceae; genus Evtepia. The sequence continues at coordinate 1,769 of JAFVUT010000040.1, read as the reverse complement.
AGGATGCGGTACTCAGGCCGATGAGAAAGGTAGGTGCCACTTTCTTCATAAAAACGGGCAGGGATACCCGCTTGCGGATACAGACCAACAGCAGGTAGACTGCACAGACCAGCACATGGCCCAGCAGCATGATGGGCAGCAGCTTAGAGGATTGCAGGCGCGTAGATACATTTCCGCTCAGGATCATATTGAAGATGCTGCCAAAGACAAAGAAGGGGATCAGGCCGCTGACGGCCTCCATGATTAGCTGGATCACAGCGTTGGACTGCTCAACAAAGGCGGTAACTGTCGAAACCTTTGCGCCCAACACCAGTATGGCGAGGCCGATCACCACCGCCACAAAGATGATCTGCAAGGGATTTGCCTCCGTAAAGGGGGTAAAGAAGTTTCCGGGCACAATGTCCAGAACCATCTGGAGAAGCTGCGAAACGTCAAAGGAGCTGCCGCCGCTTCCGGCCAGGGGGAAGAACGGCACCATTGCAGCCCCGGCCAATACGGTCAAGACAAAAGACATCACCAGGAAACGCAAAACCATCCGCTTTCCGATCTTACTCAATGTGGCGGCATCACCGATACTGCAGACACCCCAAACCACAGAGAGGAAGACCATCGGACCGGCAATGGCGGAGAGCAGACCCATGAATGTGTCAAACACAGGGGAAACAATCTGCACCGACAAGAATGACCGGGCTCCCTCCGGCAGCAAAGAGCAAAGCAGGCCGCACAAGACGGCCAAAACCACGGATGCCACCAGGCACTTGATCTGGGAGGGCCTGCGTCGTCTGGGCATGAAGGTCACCAGATTAACACCGTTCTTATATCGCCAGATCGGAGCGATCCCCATACCGGACAGTATACCGCGAAGGAGCTCATCCCCCTCGTCCTCAACCACAAAAGGATCATACCGGAGCCCGGGGATATGCAGCTCCACCCGCAGCCGGCCCAGCCGTCTGACGCACAGCAGCGAGAATACGGCATCCTCTCCCATTGTGCTGCGGTAGTTCAGCAGAGCCTCTTCCACAGCCAGTCTGATCCGCACCACCTCTTTGGGCTCCACACGGGAGGCAGCCGCAAAGTTCTCTACCTCTTCTACCGCTGCAGCTATATTTTCATTTGTCAATGGAATATTTCTCTTTACCATCTCGTTCCTTCACCATCCCATGTCTCAGCCATACCGTCGAGCTTGTTTTACTTTATCGTACCACATTTTCTTAATAATGTCACGAACTACATATTACTCCTCCGGAAAAGCTGCATATTTCAGCATTCTGTCTGTAGTATTCTATGCCACGCAAACATTCCGGACAAAAGAAAAAAGCTCCGAGAACCTAAGTTCTCGAAGCTTTTTGGAGCTGCTGGGCGGATTTGAACCGCCGACCTCATCCTTACCAAGGATGCGCTCTACCTACTGAGCTACAGCAGCAAATATGGCGACGCGGAAGGGACTTGAACCCTCGACCTCCGGCGTGACAGGCCGGCGTTCTAACCGACTGAACTACCGCGCCATATTTTTGGCAGGGGCAGAAGGACTTGAACCCTCGGCACGCGGTTTTGGAGACCGCTGCTCTACCAACTGAGCTATACCCCTATGTTTTAGCGCTTGTTTATTATACACATTCCTGTGGGTTTTGTAAAGGGGTTTTTCAAAAAAATTTTTCGTTATAAAAAGATTGTGGAAAAGAGCCGGATTTTGTATACTGAAGACAGAATATTCGATTGAGGTCATCTTTTATGAAATACAGAAAACAACTGCTTGCCCTCGCCCTATG
>JAFVUT010000039.1 GCA_017502545.1 Ruminiclostridium sp. | reverse complement strand
GCCGAAGAAGATGAACACGGCCTGGAGGATCATGGGGGTGCCGCGGAAGACTTCCACGTAAACACGGACCAGGACCCGGATGAGTTTCAGGAAGAAGCGCTTCACGATGGAATCGCTCTTGGTATAGGGGATGGTCTGGAGGATACCGCACACGAAGCCGATGATACAGCCGATGGCGGTGGCAACAACAGCCAGGATGAGGGTGTTGGAGATGCCGTCCAGATACATGTCGTGGTATTTGCTCCACAGGGTCACCATATCGGAACCCAGCTGGGTCAGCTTATCCATGGGGAAAGGTCTCCCTTCTTTCAGTAGTCAAGGACAGGGCGAGAGGGGGTTGACCCTCTCGCCCGTTGGGTTTGCGTATTGGTGAGAATTACTCGATGGGCTGAACAGCGGTAGCCTCTGCCATCAGAGCGTTGAAGTCGTCAGCGGTCATGGTGGACAGGACTGCGTCCAGAGCTTCCTTCAGAACGGTGTTGCCCTTCATGACGGAGATGCCGATGTTGATGTCCTCGTCGGAGACCTGGAAGCCGTCCTCGGAAGCGGAGAAGTCCAGGATGACCATGTCGGGATAGACGACCACGGCGCCCTGTGCGGTGGGCATGTCGGTGCAGACGAAGTCCACGGTGCCGGTCTCCAGAGCCATCAGCATGGCGGGAGCGGACTCAGCAGCGGACTGGATGTTTGCGCCCTCGATCTGGGGCAGGCAGGTGTCGTACCAGATGGTGCCGATCTGGCTGGTGCAGGTGCCGGTCAGGTCGGAGATGCCGGCTGCGTTTGCCAGCTCGCTGTCAGCCTTGGTCAGGCAGACGATGGAGGCGTACAGGTAGGGACCGGCGAAGTCCACCATCTCAGCGCGCTCAGCGGTCATGGACTGACCGGCGATGACGCAGTCAACGGTGCCGGCCTGGACAGCGGGGACCAGGGAGTCCCAGTCCAGACGGACGATCTCCAACTCCCAGCCGTTGGCTTCGCAGAGCTTCTTGGCCATCATAACGTCGTAGCCGTTGGCATACTCGCCGTCGGTGTCCTTGATGGGCACTGCGCCGTTGGAGTCGTCGGGCTGGGTCCAGTTGTAGGGAGCGTAGTTGCACTCCATGGCGACGGTCAGGACGCCGTCCTCCACGCCGCTGGCCACTTCGCCGCCTTCAGCGGGCTCGGTGACTTCGGTGCCTTCGGTCTCGGGAGCGGGCTCTTCGCCGCCGCCGCATGCGCACAGACCCAGGGACAGGGCCAGTGCCAGAGTCAGAGCAAGAATCTTCTTCATGGTTGGTTTCCTCTTTTCATTTTAATTTTGCAGGGTTTGACCCAAAATAAAAGTGCCACAAATCCTCAGGAGGACTCATGGCAATGCACAAACGCAGGGAAAGGGTTCCCCATTCACCATGATAGCGCTCCATTGGTCCAATGGCAGTCCGGCAGATGTTCTCTGACGGCCCAGGCATCCCCCGGTCAGGCACCCGGTGGACCCTTCGGCGGTGAGCCCTTTCCCCTCCCGGTCTTCCTGCCGGGGATGGAGGGTACTGATGCGCACCGCGCCTCTATCATTGTCGTACATTATACGAGTAGAAAGACATCTTGTCAAGACAGTTTTCCAACTTTTTTGCGCTGTAGTGGCAGAGCGTTGAATTCTGTCAATCTGTGGGGGCAGAGCCCTCACAGCCTCCCTCTCCGAGGGAGGTGGCACCGCCAAAGGCGGTGACGGAGGGAGTTTGCAGCCGTGAGGTCACGCAGGCTCCCCCAGTCAGCTTCGCTGACAGCCCTTCGGGCCCAGGTCGCAATCATAGATTGCTCCCCGCTTTGGCTAAAAACATGCCACCGGCATGTTTTCTTCACGCGTCGCGCCCTCCCGGAGAGGGCCTTTCCTTGATAGAAACAATACTGGTGGAAAGAGGGCGGCTTTGGCCGCCCTCTTTGCAACGACTTAAATTTTCCGGCCCACGGTGTAGCCATCTGCCACGGCGGTCATGACGCTGCCCACCCGGGCACCGTCCCCCACCTGGTAGATCTCCATGCCGCAGCCGTAGAGTTCCCCGGCCAGGGAGGCTCTGGGCCAGAAGCCCACAGCCAGGACCACAGAATCAGCGGGGATGGTCTCGCCGCCTGCCACGATGCCGGTGTCGGTGACCGCCTCCAGGGGGCAGGAGGTCTTGACGGTGACCTTGCCCTCGGCCAGCAGGTCCCGGAGCATCTGATCGTGGCTCTCGGGGACGGGGATCCCGGCGGAGAGGATCCTGGGCAGGGCCTCCACCAGGGTGACGGTCTTGCCCTCCCGGGCATAGCCCACGGCGGTCTCACAGCCCACCAGGCCGCCGCCCACCACCACCACGTTCCGGCCCAGGTCGGGCTTTTCCATGAGGGCGGTGACGCAGTCCACCACCTTGGGGCTGTCCACACCGGGGACCTTGGGGATGACGGGCTCTGCGCCCAGGGCCAGGACCACAGCCTGGGGCTTCCGGGCCTTGATGGCCTCGGCATCCAGACGGGTGTTCACCTCCACAGTGACCTCCAGCTTGGAAAGCTGTCCCTGGTACCAGGTGTTGAGCAGGTTCATGTCCTCCTTGAAGTCGTGGGCACCAGCGGGGAGCAGACTGCCGCCCAGCTCACTGCCGCCCTCGCAGAGGGTGACCTTGTGGCCACGGAGGGCGGCCACCCGGGCGGCCTCCATACCGGCCACGCCGCCGCCCACCACCAGGACCTCCTTGGCCTTGGGGGCGGCAGACAGACCGAAGGTCTCCTCCCGGCCTGCCTGGGCATTGACCGCACAACCGGCCCGGCGGCCGATCTTCAGGGCGCCGATGCAGCCCTGGTTGCAGCCGATGCAGGGACGGATGTCCTCGGGGGTGCCCATCTCCAGCTTCTGGACGTAGGCAGGGTCAGCCAGGGAGGGTCGCCCCAGGACCACGCCGTCGATCTTGCCCTCGGCCACCGCCTGGGCGGCCAGGTCGGGGGCGTTCATACGGCCGCCGCAGAGGATGGGGATGTTCACTGCCTTCTTGGCCTCTGCTGCCAGGTCGATGATCTCACCCTTCCGGGTGTAGCAGGGAGGGGCGGCATAGTAGAAGGAGTCATACTGACCGAAGTCCACGCTGAGGAAGTCATAGCCGTAAGCCTCCAGCCGGCGGGCCATCTCAATGCCCTCTTCCAGAGTGCGGCCCACTTCCTCCTCGCCATGGAGGGAGGGGGCGTTGTAATCCTTGATGTAGGCCTTCAGCGCCAGACGCATGGACACGGCAAAGTCAGAGCCGCAGGCGGCCTTGACCCCCTCCACGATCTCCCGGGCACAGCGGAGGCGGTTCTCCAGCTCCCCGCCGTACTTATCGGTACGGTGGTTCATGAAGGTCATGGCGAACTGGTCCAGCAGGTAGCCCCAGTGCATGGCGTGGACCTCGATGCCGGGGAAGCCGCAGGACTTTAAGAACGCAGCGGTGTCGATCATCTGGTCGATCTTCCGCTTGATCTGATCTTTCGTCAGGGCAGGGGTCTTGATGGAGGGGTCATGGTAGTAGGGGATCTCGGAAGGACCGTAGCAGCCCACAGCGTTCCGGCCATAGCCCATGGACACCTGGGGGATCATTTTGGCCCCATAGGCATCCAGCCGCTCCAGCAGTTCCACCGCAGACCGCTTAAAAGCCTTGGGGGCCTTCATGGGCTGCTTGGAGTCCAGGGGGTGGACGGGATCCACCAGCACGTCGGGGTGGAAGGCCCCGGTGTAGATGAGGCCGAAGCCCCCCTTGGCCCGCTCCTCAAAGTAGGCCAGGCCGTCGGGGGAGAACTCCCCGTGGGGGCCGTGGAGGGAGGGCAGGGTCAGGGGACCCACGCAGTAACGGTTCTTGATGGTGAGTTTCTTGCTCAGCTGCAGGGGCTGGAGCAGGGGTTCATAGGGAAAAGACATGATGTTCCTCCTCGTTCAGGTCGTATCTGCCGAAGGTATCATGTAGGGGCGGATGATAGCCGCCCCTACATCGTATATCGGCAGGTTTCGGGATGTAGGGGCGAACTGCGTTCGCCCGCGGGCGGTCACAGACCGCCCCTACATGGTGATTCGCCGCAAACAGATCGATCACAAAGTATTCTTATAAAACTCCCACACATTCTTCCAGGTGATGGCTTCGATCTCCCGCTGGGTGAAGCCGGCTTTCTCCATCTCCCGGAGGAGCTGGTCCATCCCCGAGGCATCCACCATCTCCAGGGGGCAGGTGATGCCATCGAAGTCGGAGCCCAGGGCCACCACCTCCAGGCCGCCCACGTTCCTCATGTGCTTCATGTGGCGGACGATGTCTGCCGTGCGGGTGGTGGGGCTGTCAGCCAGAAAATCAGAATAGAAGTTCACCCCGGCGATGCCGCCCCGGTCGGCCAGGGCCTTGATCTGCTCATCGGTGAGATTCCGCCGGTGGGGCCACAGGGCCCGGCAGCTGGAATGGCTGGCCACGAAGGGCCGTTTGGCCGCCCGGCACACATCCCAGAACCCCTGGTCGCTGAGATGGGACACATCGGCGATGACCCCCAGCTGTTCCATTTCCGCCAGGAACTCGTAGCCGAAGGGTTTTAACCCCCCGTCGGACCCGTTGGGGAATCCGATCTCGTTCTCATGGTTCCAGGTGAGGGTGAGCATCCGCACCCCCAGCCGGTGGAGGGTCCGGAGATTGTTCAGGTCCCCCCTGCACACCCCTCCCTCCTCCACGGTGAGAACAGCGGCGAGCTTTCCCTCCTGCCGGGCGGTCTCCATGTCGGAGAAGGTATGGCAGGGGGTCACCCGGTCCCGGTTCTTCTCCACCTCACTGATGTACAGCTCGGCCAGGGACAGGACGGTCCCCCAGGGGTCTTTGGTCTCGGCCAGGTTCACAAAGAGGGCGAAATTCTGCAAATAGTAGCCGCTGGCCCGGAGCTTTTCCAGGTTCACGTGCATCCGGTAAGTGTCCCGCAGGTCCATGGTCTTTCCTGCCAGGCGCTCATGGCGCATCCAGGCGATGGTGTCGCAGTGAAGATCGACAAAGGGCATGGGTCACACTCCTTTCTTATAATGGGAAGTGGCAGGCCACCCGGCCCTCTCCCACAGACTGCATCTCCGGCACTTCCCGGGCACAGATCTCCCGGGCATAGGGGCACCGGGTCCGGAACCGGCAGCCCGAGGGCGGATCCACGGGGCTGGGGAGCTCCCCGGCCAGGACGGTCTTCTCCCGGTCCCGCAGGGTGGGGTCGGGACGGGGGACGGAGTCCAGCAGGAATCGGGTGTAGGGGTGGTGGGGATGTTGGAAGATCTCCTTCACCGGACCCACCTCACACACCCGGCCCAGGAACATGACGCACACCCGGTCGGCGATATGCCGAACCACGCTCAGGTCATGGGACACGAAGAGGTAGGTCAGATGGTTTTTCTCCTGGAGGTCGGCCAGGAGGTTGAGCATCTGGGCCTGGACGGACACGTCCAGGGCGGACACCGGCTCGTCGCAGACCACCAACTTGGGTTCCAGGGCCAGGGCCCGGGCGATGACCACCCGCTGACGCTGACCGCCGGAGATCTCGTGGGGATAGCGGTCCAGCAGGTCCCGGGAGAGGCCCACCTGGTCCAGCAGCTGACCGCACCGCTCCCTCCACTGGTCCCTGGGGCAGATGTCGTGGATGCGCAGGGGCTCCGACAGGATGCCCTCTACATCCAGACGGGGGTTCAGAGCGGCGGCCGTGTCCTGAAAGACCATCTGCATCTGCCGCCGGAGGGCCCGCAGGTCCTTGGGGGGCAGCTTTGCCAGGTCCTGACCGTCAAAAAGGACCTGGCCCTCGGTGGGCTCCAGCAGGCCCAGGAGCAGACGGCCCAGGGTGGATTTGCCGCAGCCGGACTCCCCCACCAAGGCCAGGGTCTCTCCCTGGCAGATGGTCAGGTCCACCTGGGAGACCGCATGGAGGACGGCATCTTTTTTGCCCTTCACCGGGAAGGTTTTGGACAGGCCAACGGCCTGGGCTAATATGGTTTGAGTCGTCATGACGCCTCCTTTGTTGTCATCACAGGGCAGCGACAATCCCTCCGTCTCGCCTGACGGCGAGCCACCTCCCTTTACACAAGGGAGGCTGAGGCGAGTACGAAACCTCAAGGCCCCCTTGTGTAAAGGGGGCTGGCATGGCGCAGCCATGACTGGGGGATTGTAGCCTTCCGACACAGCACACGTTATCTTGTGCACCGCACCCAATGGCCGGGTGCGATCTCGGTCAGTTCGGGGGGTGTCGTCCCGCAATCCTCCCCAGCCCGGTCGCACCGGGGGCAGAACCGGCAGCCCCTGGGCAGGTCTGCCAGGTCGGGGACGGAACCACGGATGGTATACAGCCGCTCCTCCTCCCCCTCCATGGAGGGGATGGCCTTCAGCAGGCCCAGGGTGTAGGGATGCCGGGGGTTTTGGAACAGCTCAAAGGTCTCGGCCTGCTCCACCACCTGCCCGGCGTACATGACGTACACATAGTCGCACAGCTGGGCCACCACCCCCATGTTGTGGGTGATAAGGAGGATGGAGGTGCCGTGGTCCCGGCGGAGCTTCTCCATGAGCCCCAGGATCTGGGCCTGGATGGTCACGTCCAGGGCGGTGGTGGGCTCGTCGGCAATGAGAAGCTCCGGCTCGCAGGCCATGGCCATGGCGATCATTACCCGCTGGCGGAGACCGCCGGAGAGCTCCCGGGGGTAGGCATCGAACCGACCCTCCGGGTCGGGGATGCCCACCTGGCGGAAGAGGTCGATGGTCTTCTCCCTGGCCTGGGCCTTATTCATATCCTTATGGAGCCGCAGGGCCTCGGAGACCTGCCGCCCCACGGTGTACACCGGGTTCAGGGAGGTCATGGGGTCCTGGAAGATCATGGCCATCCGGTCTCCCCGGAGTTTGTGCAGCTCCTTTTGGGACAGAGCCCGAAGGTCCCGGTCTCCCAGCAGGATCTGACCATGGGTC
>JAFVUT010000038.1 GCA_017502545.1 Ruminiclostridium sp. | reverse complement strand
GTGATGGCTGCGGTGATCAAGTAAGTGGGATAGGCCGCACCGGGCTGAAGGACAGCCACCTTCTTGCCGCGGATCTCCATGACACCGTCGGTCTTCTTCAGCTTGAGCATCAGAACCAGACCGGCTGCGATGACCACCAGGGACAGGACCAGGTACAGGTAGTAGTTGGTGCCGCCGCCGATGGTGCGGAAGACCCACAGACCCAGGATACCCAGACCGCCTGCAAAGGCACAGGCGAAAAACTCCTTCTGGTACAGGTAGAAGACCAGCATCAGCACACCCAGACCGGGGACGATGCCCAGGATCAGAGGGGCTGCCGCTGCGCCATACAGGCGCATACCGAAGGCACCGACACCCATCACCAGGAAAGCACAGGCCAGGATGATCTGGATGATGCCGTCTCTGTGTTCGTCACCCTTCTTTCTCTGCTGGAGACCCCAATAGAGGAAACCGGCAAAGAGGACCACGCCCGCAATGGGGGCGATGCCCAGGATGGTGTGGATGGTGGCCAGATACTCCAGCTCCTCCACGCGGGCATGGATATAGTAGCGATTGACCAGGAGCAGGACCACTTCGGTCAGAACGGTGCCAGCCAGCCAGAGGAGCATCCGGTTAAATGCGCGGTCCTCCATCTGTTCCTTCTGGCTGCGAACCTCAGAAGCCTTGGTTCTTACCCCTTTAGTTTCATTCTTCTTCATAACAGTGAAAACACTCCCATACAGGAACGCATATCCCTGAGGAATATACATACAGAATCCAAGATATTATAACAGATTCTTTCGGCTTTCGCAAGGGAAACTGTGATTTTCCTTGCCGAAATCTTCCATTCTTACTTCTTCTTGAAGCTGTCTTTCAGAGAAACGCTCCGGTTGAAGACCAGCTTGCCGGGGGCAGCGTCCCGGTTGTCCAGGCAGAAGTAGCCCTGGCGCATGAACTGGAAGCCCACAGCGGTCTTTCCCTTTTCAGGCATGGGAGTCTCTGCCAGGCCCTTTTCCACCTTACAGCCGGTAAGGACCTGCAGGCTCTCGGGATTCAGGAAGTCCAGGAAGTTCTTGTCCGGGCCGTCGGGCGCGGCATCGGAGAAGAGGTAGTCATACAGACGGACCTCGGCATCCACAGCGGTCTCGGCATCCACCCAGTGGATGGTGGCACCCTTGACCTTGCGGCCGTCGGCGGGGTTGCCGCCCTTGGACTCGGGGTCATACTCGCAGAGGACCTCGATGACCTTGCCGTTCTCGTCCTTGACACAGCCGGTGGGACGGATCAGGTAAGCGCCCTTCAGTCGGCACTCCAGACCGCCGGGGGTCAGACGCTTGTACTTGGGAATGGGTTCCTCCATAAAGTCGTCCGCCTCGATATACAGGGTACGGGAGAAGGTGACGGCACGCTCGCCGGCCTCGGGATCCAGGGGGTTGTTCTCCACCATGATCTCCTCGCTCTGGCCCTCAGGGTAGTTGGTGATGGTCAGCTTCACAGGGTCCAGGACAGCCATGACACGCTGGGCAGACTCGTTCAGGTCGTCACGGAGGCAGGACTCCAGGAAGGCCCAGTCCACGGTGGAGTCCACCTTGGAGACACCGATGCGCTCGCAGAAGCTGCGGATGGACTTGGGGGTGTAGCCACGACGGCGCAGGCCGCACAGGGTGGGCATACGGGGGTCATCCCAGCCGGAGACCATGCCCTCCTCCACCAGCAGGCGGAGCTTACGCTTGGACATGACGGTGTAGTTGATGCCCAGGCGGGCGAACTCGATCTGCCGGGGCTTGCTGGGCAGGTCGCAGTTGTCCACCACCCAGTCGTACAGAGGACGGTGGTTCTCGTACTCCAGGGAGCACAGGGAGTGGGTGATGCCCTCCAGGGCATCCTGGATGGGGTGGGCAAAGTCGTACATGGGGAAGATGCACCACTTGGTGCCCTGACGGTGATGCTCGATGTAGCGGATCCGGTACAGGGCAGGGTCACGCATATTGAAGTTGCCGGAGGCCAGGTCGATCTTGGCACGGAGGGTATACTGACCTTCCTGGAACTCACCGTTCTTCATGCGCTCAAACAGGTCCAGGCTCTCCTCGATGGGGCGGTCACGCCAGGGAGAGCGGGCAGGGGTATTCACGTCGCCGCGGTACTCCCGGAACTGCTCGGGGGTCAGCTCGCAGACGTAGGCCAGGCCCTTCTTAATGAGGCCCACAGCCAGCTCATAGGTCTTTTCAAAATAGTCGGAGCCGTAGAAGAAACGGTCATCCCAGTCAAAGCCCAGCCAGTGGATATCCTCCTGGATGGCGTCCACGTACTCGGTGTCCTCCTTGGCGGGGTTGGTGTCGTCCATACGCAGGTTGCAGATGCCGCCGTACTTCTCGGCAGTGCCGAAGTCGATGGTCAGGGCCTTGCAGTGGCCGATATGCAGGTAGCCGTTGGGCTCAGGGGGGAAACGGGTGTGGACCTTCTTGCCCTCGCAGCGGCCGCCGGGCTGTAACTCATCCTCAATGATGGCGTGAATAAAATTCGTGCTCATGATCTCTTCAGCCATGGTGTTCACTCCTTTATCTCTATCGCTATTGCGCGAATTGCAATATCATAACACTTTATTATACACCGACTCCCCTGCTGAATGCAACCTTCTCTTGAAAAATCGGCTGGATTTCTTTTACTCCTGAATGGGGGCTGCCACAGCCTCGGCCACGCGGATGCCGTCCACTGCAGCGGACACGATGCCGCCGGCGTAACCGGCTCCCTCGCCGCAGGGGTACAGGCCCCGGATATTGGACTGGAAGGTCTTGTCCCGCAGGAGACGGACCGGAGAGGAAGAACGGGTCTCCACGCCCACCATGAGGGCATCGGGAGCCGCAAAGCCTCGGAGCTTTCGGTCCAGGGCAGGCAGAGCTTCCGCCAGAGAATCGGTAACGAAACCGGGCAGGGTCTCCCGCAGGTCGCCAAAACAGACCTCGGGCCGGTAAGTACTTCGGTTGGTGAGGCTGTTGGGGCTGGGGGCTCCCCGGAGGAAATCTCCCACCCGCTGGGCGGGGGCCTCATAGCCGGGACGGCCGTAGTGATAGGCCCTGGACTCCCAGATCTCCTGGAAGGCCACACCGGCCAGGGGATCGTCGCTGCCAAAATCCTCAGGGCGTACGTTCACCAAAAAGCCGCCGTTGATGGATTCCCCGTCCCGGGCCCGGTTGCTCATGCCGTTGGTGACCAGGTGGCCGGGGTGAGAGGCCGCCGCCACGATCTGTCCGCCGGGGCAGACGCAGAAGGAGTAGGCGGTGCGGCCGCTGGGCAGATGGCAGACCAGCTTATAGTCAGCGGGGGGCAGCTTCTCCCAGCTCTCGCCGAACTGGGACTGGCTGATCCGATCCTGCCTGTGCTCAATGCGGACACCGATGGCGAAGGGCTTCTGCTCCATGACAGCACCGGCATCCTTCAGCATCCGGAAGGTATCCCGGGCGGAGTGGCCGGGGGCCAGGATGAGGGCATCGCAGGCCATCGTATAGGTACTGCCACCGTCGTCCACAGTGATCTCGGTGAGCTGATCTCCTACGGTGGTGATCCCCTCCAGGCGGTGGCCAAAGCGGACCTCACCCCCGGCAGCTTTGATCTCCTCCCGGATGTTTTTCACCACATGGCGGAGGAGGTCAGTGCCCACATGGGGTTTGTGCTGCCAGAGGATATCTTCCGGGGCACCCGCCCCCACAAAGGTACGCATCACGTGGGCGATGCGGGGGTCGTGGGTGCCGGTGGTGAGCTTGCCGTCGGAGAAGGTACCTGCACCGCCCTCACCAAACTGGACGTTGGATTCAGGGTCCAGGTCTCCCCCCTTCCAAAAGGCCTCCACGTCCTTCACCCGCTGCTCCAGGGCCTGACCCCGCTCCAGCAGAACGGGGGCCAGACCGGCACGGGCCAGGCACAAAGCGGCCAACAGACCGGCGGGTCCGCTGCCCACCACCACGGGAGGATTCTGAGAGGTCCGGGTCACCTGGGGAAACCGGTAGGGGACGGCCTCGGGCTGGAGGGTCACGTTCTTATTCTGGGCTCGGCGGACCACTTCCTCCTCATTGGAAACGGCCACATCCACCGTCATAACATAATGGACGTTGGATTTCTTCCGGGCGTCGATGGACTGGCGCACCGGGGTGCACTGGTGGATCTTTCCCACCGGGATGCCCAAGGCCTTGGCTGCTCGCTTTTTCAGCAGGGTGGGGTCTCCGTCGGGAGGCAGGATCAAATTACTGACTCGTACCATGGTCTCCTCCTGTTATACTGCGAGGAGGGACGAAACCCCACCTCCGAATTTGAGTAATATATTATATCATACCTTTCAATGGATTTCTACTGTGGAACCGGGCTATCCATCAATAGGAAAACCCATATCGTCGAGCAGATACGACAACATGGGTTCTCTCATCAATGGTTGGTCAGACGTCTTCCCGCACATCAGGCAGGTCCACCAGCAGGGGCTCGATGCCCAGGTGGGGCAGGAACTTGGTGCGGATATCCACCATGGACAGAGCCAGGGTGGAGGTATTCATGCAGGGGTGGCAGCCAAACCGCTGGGAGTCTGCCACGGACTTGTCCAGGATCAGCCTGACAGCATGCTCCTTGTCGTTCATCATGGCCAGAACAGTGGCAGAGCCGGGGGTGACACCCAGGTGCTTCTCCATATCCTCCGGGGTGGCGAAGGACAGACGGGAGGAGCCGATCTGTTTGGAGAGATCCTTGGTGCGGAAAGGCTTTTCTCCGTCCATCAGC
>JAFVUT010000037.1 GCA_017502545.1 Ruminiclostridium sp. | reverse complement strand
GCCGAGCGAATGCGAGGCGGAGGGGTTGTCTCGGGAAAAGTTGCGAATTCGCCTCAACTTTCGGTAGAATTGGCACGCTTCCACCGCACAATCCCTCAGTCACCTTCGGTGACAGCTCCCTTTGCACAAGGGAGCCTGAGGCTGTTCCATGGTCAAAGATAGTTCTTTGACAGGCCAAGACTTTCTCCCGCAACCATTATTTTCATCCCCTGCGGAGAGATCCCTGCCCACTTTAGCCTTTGAACGTATGCCCGAGGGTCGGACATGCCTTCAAGTGCTAAATCAGGCAATCTCTCCGCCACGACCATTTGACTGTAGAAAGGAGTCGCATATGGCAACCATTATCACCAAGAAGCAGTTTAACAACCATGTGTACACCACCGAGATCGCAGGCCGTCCCTTCTCCCTGGAGTTCGGCAAGGTGGCTGAGCTGGCCAACGCATCCGCACTGGTCAAGTACGGCGAGACCACCGTTCTGGTGGCTGTCACCGCCGCTCCCCGTCCCCGTGACGGCGTGGATTTCTTCCCCCTGTCCGTGGACTTTGAGGAGAAGCTGTACGCAGTGGGCCGCATCCCCGGTTCCTTCATGTGCCGTGAGGGTCAGCCCTCCCTGCCCGCCGTTCTGGCATCCCGCGTCATCGACCGTTCCATCCGCCCCCTGTTCCCCGGTGACTTCCGCAACGACGTTGTTGTGACCTGCACCGTCATGTCCGTGGACCGGGAGTGCTCCCCCGAGGCAGCCGCCATGGTGGGCGTCTCCGCCTGCCTGTCCGTGTCCAACATTCCCTGGGCCGGCCCCATCGGCTGCCTGGAGGTGGGCTATGTGGACGGCCAGATCGTCATGAACCCCACCCAGGAGCAGAAGAACGTCTCCAAGCTGGACCTGACCGTCGCCGCCACCGCAGGCAAGGTGGTCATGATCGAAGCAGGCGCTGACCAGCTGCCCGACGACATCATGTACGACGCCATCCTGAAGGCCCACGAGGAGATCAAGGCTCAGGTGGAGTTCATCAACGGCATCGTCTCTGAGATCGGCAAGGAAAAGATGACCTACGACCACGCCGACTTCGACGAGGTCCTGTTCAACAAGATCGTGGAGGCTACCATGGACGAGGCCAAGGCCGCCATGGACACCGACGACAAGAACGTCCGTGAGGAGCGCTGGAACAAGCTCATCGACCACTGGCACGAGCTCTTCCTGGAAGAGTTCCCCGAGATGGACCAGTATCTGGACGAGATCACCTACAAGTTCCAGAAGAAGATCGTCAAGGCATGGCTGCTGGAAGGCCACCGCGTGGACGGCCGCCAGAAGAACGAGATCCGTCCTCTGGCTGCTGAGGTCGGCGTGCTGCCCCGTGTCCACGGCTCCGGCCTGTTCACCCGCGGCCAGACCCAGGTCCTGTCCATCGCTACCCTGAACACCCTCTCCGCCTGCCAGAAGCTGGATACCATCTGGCCCGAGGAGGAGAAGCGTTATATGCACCACTACAACTTCCCCGCATACTCCGTGGGCGAGGCCCGCGGTGCCCGCAGCGTCAACCGCCGCGAAAAGGGCCACGGTGCCCTGGCAGAGCGCGCTCTGGATCCCGTCATCCCCTCCGTGGAGGAGTTCCCCTACGCCATCCGCGTGGTCTCTGAGGTCGTGTCCTCCAACGGTTCCACCTCTCAGGGCTCCATCTGCGGCTCCACCCTGGCTCTGATGGACGCCGGTGTGCCCATCAAGGCTCCCGTTGCCGGCATCTCCTGCGGCCTGATCCAGGACGACGACGGCTCCTTCACCACCTTCATCGACATCCAGGGCGTGGAAGACTTCCACGGCGAGATGGACTTCAAGGTGGCAGGCACCAAGGAAGGCATCACCGCCATCCAGATGGACATCAAGAACGACGGTCTGTCCCACGCCATCATCAAGGAAGCTCTGGAGATCACCAAGGATGCCCGCTACGCCATCCTGGACGAGATCATGCTGCCCTGCATCGCAGAGCCCCGTGCAGAGGTCTCCAAGTACGCACCCAAGATGCTGACCATGAAGATCGACCCCGACAAGATCCGTGAGGTCATCGGCAAGGGCGGCTCCGTCATCCAGAAGATCACCGCCGAGTCCGGCGCTCAGATCGACATCGAGGACGACGGCACCATCCACATCGCATCTCCCGATGCCGCCTGCTGCGACATCGCCAAGAAGATGATCGACACCATCGTCTTCGTCCCCGAAGTGGGCATGCTGTACTACGGCAAGGTGGTCCGCATCCTGACCTTCGGTGCCTTCGTGGAGCTGGCTCCCGGCAAGGACGGCATGGTCCACATCTCCAAGCTGGCTGAAAAGCGCGTGGAGAAGGTGGAAGACGTGGTCAACATCGGCGACATGGTCTGGGTCAAGGTCACCGACATCGACGAGAAGGGCCGTGTGAACCTGTCCCTGCGCGACGCACAGCGTGAGCTGGCTGCTATGGAAGCCCGCGATGCTAAGAGAAAGTAATCGGACAATATGAATCATATCTGGACGGCCGCCGGTGCGGCGGCGTGGGGCGCCGCCGAACTGGGCGGCCTCCAGTCTTTTCTGAACGATGAAACCCGGGAAAAGATCGAGACCCTCTGTCCCGGGGCGGCCACGGTGCTGGTGGCCGCCTTCCCCTACTACGCCGGGGACACCCCCGGCAACCTCTCTCTGTATTGCAGAGGGGAGGACTACCACCAGGTCCTGACCCGGCGGCTGGAGCAGGTCTGCCAGGCCCTCCGGGAGATCCACCCCAGATGCACCTTCCTGCCCGGGGCGGACAACTCCCCCATCCCCGAGCTGGCAGCGGCAGAGCTGGCAGGGGTGGGCCACAAGGGTGGGCACGGCCTGCGGATGGTCCCTCCCTACGGTTCCTATGTGTTCCTGGGGACCATTTTAACGGACCTGGTCCTGCCCTCCACCGGTCCCAGCAAGGGAACCATCTGCCCCGAGAACTGCAAAGCCTGCCAGAAGGCCTGCCCCACCGGAGCTCTCACCGATGCCGGCTGTGATGTGTCCAAATGTCTCTCGGACTGGACCCAGCAGAAGGGAGAACTTCCACCGGATGTGGAGAAAAAGGTGCAGGAAAGCCCCACCGTCTGGGGCTGTGACCTGTGCCAAAGGGCCTGTCCCCACAACAAGAGGGCGGAGTTATCCACACTGCCTGAATTCCGGGAGAACCTGACCACCTCTCTGACCATGGAGGATCTGGAAGGCCTGAGCAACAAGGCCTTCCGGAAGGAGTTCGCCCACAAGGCTTTCGCCTGGCGGGGAATTGCCCCTCTGAAGCGAAACCTGACCCTGAAAGAGAAATAAGCCTCGCAGAGTTTCAGCATCCGCAGATGCTGAAATCATGTGAAATCATTTTTCCCGGCGACATGTGCGTCGGGAAAAATTCTTCTCAGTCCGCCAGTGTGCCCAAAGGGCGCGCGCAGTCGGGCTGCACCCCCCACTTTTGAGAGGGGCAACTGCCATTGGGCAGTTCTCCCTCTCAAAAGTCCTGGTATAACCACCTCATTTCCTGACCAAACTATGGAAAAGGAAATGAGGTGGTTTTTTGCTGGTACAAGAAGTGATGAACCGAAATGTGGTCTCCATCGACCCGGGGGAGTCGGTGGCTCTGGCCGCCCGGCTCCTCTCCCGGCACAATGTGGGCTCCCTCCCCGTGTGCAGTCCCGGAGGACGGCTCCTGGGGATCGTCACCGACCGGGACATCGTCCTCCGGTGCGTGGCCCCGGAGGAGAACCCCAGCCAGATCCCGGTCCGGTCGGTGATGAGCCGTAATCCCTCCTTCCTCCTGCCCGACGACGACATTCGTCAGGCCGCCCAGCTCATGTCCCTCCACCAGGTCCGCCGCCTGCCGGTGACCGACGACGGAAAGCTGGTGGGATGCTCTCCCTGGGGGATCTGGCCCAATGCGGCAAGGCGGAGATGGAGGTCTCCCGGGCACTGCTGGATATTTCCGGGAATGTGAAGAGGGTGTAATGGCCTGTCGAAAAAGGCAAAGCCTTTTCCGACATAGGGGATTGCAGCCTGCTGCATCGCATAAATTGTGCGCCTGCGGCACACAATTTCCACGTTTGCAGGCTGAGAAGTGTTTTCTGGCACGCACAGGTCGCGCCAGAAAACGTACTTAACTTGATTTCGCCGTTGCGACGGCGAAACTCTACGAGGTTTTTTGACTCTCTGAGCTCCCTTGGAGAGGAAGCCTTTCTGTCTCTGTAACGCAAGTTCTTTGACAAAAGGAGAGCTTATTTTTTACGCCTGCTCAACTAGGGTCCGAATCTTACAGGCGTGCTCCCATTCCTCCCGGGCCAGGTCCAGAAAGAGCTGGCGGAGGCAGGGGTCGGTGGTGGCCTCTGCCCCGGCCAGGTAGGCCGCCATGCCCGCCTGCTCCTCCCCGAACCGCTGCCGGAGGGCCCCTAAGTACGACGTGGGCGGGGTGGACTTGCCCCCTTCCGGCCAGTACCGGACCCCGGAAATGAGAAAGTAAGCCGCCGACAGCCACTTGGCATGGGTCTTCTCCTCCTGGGCCATGGCCTGAAAGACCCGGGCCTGGGCACCTCCCGCCCGCTTGGCCAGGGTCTGATAAGTCCGCAGATCGGCCAGCTCATGGCGGATCATCTCCTGGAGGAGGGGAGCCATGTCCAGGCTACCTTCCCCCAGAAAGACCGCCCCTGCGGGAAAATCACTCCTGCTCTGGGGCATGGGGGCGGGCAGGACTCCCAGCTCCCCCTCCTCCCCCTGCAGGGAGCCGTGGGGAGCCGGCTCCTCCCCCAGGGCCAGGGGAGACTCCTCTTTCCGGCCCTCCATGACCCGCTTCCACACCCGCTGGATGACGGCTTCCCGGTCCAGATCTCGCATCTCTTCCATGATACATACCTCCTGTTCTGTTTTTCCATCCTATGGCAGAAAGACCCTTCCTGTGTATCCGACAGGAAGATTTTCGCTTCCCCACACGAATATTCTTGACAGACAGACGATTGCCTATTAAAATAAAATCAGTATAAATATGCAGACAGACTGACAGCCCTCACTCGCGGAGGGTACCGGGGTCATCTGTCCGCTTTCTGCGGGACCGCCTGGGGTCTTCCCGGCGTAAAGAGCCCGCGATTTTATGCGAAATTTTACAGAAATGGAGGTGTGTCCCGACACTATGCTGCCCTATATCCTGACCGGCGTGATCGCATTCGTGGTCGCGCTTGTGAT
>JAFVUT010000036.1 GCA_017502545.1 Ruminiclostridium sp. | reverse complement strand
GGTCTGAACGACAACCTGAGCGGCAAGGAACGTCCCGTCTCCTTCGATGTGCCCGCCGCCCAGCGGGAGGCCCAGGTGGTCCACTCCCTGGCCAAGTGGAAGAGACTGGCCCTGCACAACTACCACTTCCCCGTGGGCGAGGGCCTGGTCACCGACATGAACGCCATCCGCCGGGAGGAGATCCCCGACAACCTCCACTCCATCTATGTGGACCAGTGGGACTGGGAGAAGGTCATCGCCCCCCGGAACCGGAACCTGGACTACCTGAAGGCCACGGTCCAGGGGATCGTCAACGCCATGGTGGACACCCAGAAGACCCTCCAGGCCGTCTACCCCCAGCTGTGCGTCCTGCCTCAGATCAGCCCCGAGGTGAGCTTCGTCACCAGCCAGGAGCTGGAGGACAAGTACCCCGGCTTCTCCGACAAGGAGCGGGAGGACGCCTGGGTCAAGGATCACCCCACCACCTTCCTCATCGGCATCGGCGGTGCCCTCAAGTCCGGCAAGCCCCACGACACCCGTTCCCCCGACTACGACGACTGGACCCTCAACGGCGACATCCTTCTGTGGGATGACCTGCTGGGCAAGGCCATCGAGCTGTCCTCCATGGGCATCCGTGTAGACTCCAAGGCCCTGGACCGCCAGCTGACCATCGCAGGCTGTGACGACCGCAGAGAGTTCGCCTTCCACAAGATGCTTCTGAATGATGAGCTGCCCCTGACCATCGGCGGTGGTATCGGTCAGTCCCGTCTGTCCATGCTGCTGCTGGGCAAGGCCCACATCGGCGAGGTCCAGGCATCCATCTGGGATGACGAGACCATCCAGTCCTGCCACGACGCCGGCATTATCCTCCTGTAAGAAAATTGGAACCTGCTTCGCTTTCCGGGGAACAGGAACTCTGTGAGACCAATAAAACCGCGCTGGATTTTCCAGCGCGGTTTTTCTATGTCCTGTAACATTGCTGGGCCGATGAGGGCATCGGCCCCTACGAATATGGTGCCACGCCTGTAGGGGACGATGCCCACATCGTCCCGATTTCTGCCGATTCGTACATACGTTGGTTTAACACTCCCTCCCTATGTAGGGGCGGATTCCATATCCGCCCGATCCTCCGAAGGGGACGTACTGCGTTTGTATCACCCCAAAGACTCCCGGCCCAGTTGCAATCCCGCCGCAAACCCGGCCTGGAAGGCAATGCTTTTCAGGGCGGAGACTTCTTCCACCACAGCCTCGGACAGCTCCTCGATCTTCATCTCTGCCTTGACCCCGGGGAATTCGGTCCAGTTTGTGGTCAGGATATCTTTCCAATACTTCTCCAAAGCCTGGAAGAATGCCTTTTCGTGAAGGGTATCCCGTTCCTTGAGGGTGCCATCTTCCGTGCCCCCCTCGCAGCCATACCGAAGGAACTCGCAGATCTGCTGCCAGTTGAGCCGGTCAAAAAATTGTTTTCCGTACATAAGTATCACCTCCTGTCTGCATGGTATCATGATACTACAAGATAAGTCAAGATAAATCTGTATCTGCCACTGGATTGCGGAATCCGTTGGGGTATATTATGATAACAATATATATCTTGATATGAGGTGATACATCATGAGCAAATATGCAACAAGAACACCTTGGTCTACCGCTGTTGACACTGAACTGCTGAAAAAGCTGCGTCAATTGGCTGCCGATACCCGTATCCCCCTTGCTCGCCTTACCGACGAAGCCATCGAGGACCTGCTGGTGAAGTACAACGTCATCACCAAGGAAGAGAAAAAGAATCCCTAAGGAGACACGACCTATGACCATCAAACTCTACGATCAGGACAGCCATCTGTCCTTTTTCCCCGCTGCTGTCCTCTCCTGCGACCCGGCAGGGGAGGGGAAGTGGCACGTGTTCCTGGACCAGACCGCCTTCTTCCCGGAGGGGGGCGGTCAGCTTCCCGACCAGGGCACCCTGGGCGGGGCCAACGTGCTGGATGTCCAGGAGACCCCTGACGGCATCTGCCACGTGACCGATGCCCCTCTCACTGTCGGTGAGACCGTCACCGGAGAGCTGGACTGGCCCCTGCGCTTTGCCCGGATGCAGTGCCACTCCGGTGAGCACGTGGTCTCCGGCCTGGCCCACTCCCTCTACGGCTGCACCAACGTGGGCTTCCACATGGGGGAGAACGAGGTCATCCTGGACTTTGACAAGGAGCTCACCCCCGAAGAGGTGGAGAACATCGAGATCCAGGCCAACCGCATCATCTGGGAGAACCGCCCCATCACCGCCGAGTATCCCGCTCCTGAGGTCCTGGCAGAGTTGGACTACCGGAGCAAGCTGGACCTCACCGAAAACGTCCGCATCGTCACCATCCCCGACTGTGATGTCTGCGCCTGCTGTGCCCCCCATGTGAAGCTCACCGGCGAGATCGGCATGGTCAAGCTCCTGTCCACCATGCGTCATCGTGGCGGAATCCGCATCTGGATGGCCGCCGGTGAGCTGGCCTTCCGGGACTACAAGGTGAAGCAGACCAACGTGGCCGCCATCTCCGCCGCCCTGTCCGTGAAGCAGGAGAACGCCTTCCAGGGGGTGGAGCGTCTTCAGAAGGAGCTGGAAGCTCTCCACCTGACTCTGAAGGAGACCCGGGCCGCTCTGGTCACCGAGAAGGCCAAGTCCCTGCCCGAGACCCAGGGCAACATCGTCCTCTTCGAGGAAGACCTGGACAGCCAGTCCATGCGGACCCGGGTGAACACCGGCATGGAGAAGTGCGGGGGCATCTGTGCTGTGTTCGTGGGAAAGGATGGCCAGTACCGTCATGTCATGGGCAGCAAGCACGTGGACCTGCGGGCCAAGTCCAGGGAGATCCACCAGGCCCTGGGCGGCAAAGGCGGCGGCCAGCCCACCATGATCCAGGGCTCTGTCACCGCCGACCGGGCTGCCATTGAGGCATATTTCGGTTAAAGAGTTGCGTTTCGAAAGACAGAAGAGGCTCCCTTGTGTAAAGGGAGCTGTCACCGTAGGTGACTGAGGGATTGTGCAGCAGGAAGGTTTCGGTTTTACCGCAACTTGGTGCGAATTCGTAACGCGTTCCGTGACAATCCCTCCGCCTCGCATTCGCTCGGCACCTCCCTTTGCACAAGGGAGGCTTTGGAAAAGGAAAGGAGGCCAGCCCATGGCCAAGAAAAATCTCCGGAACACCCGCGGCAAGATCGTTTCCGCCGCCTGGCAGCTCTTCTACGAGCAGGGCTATGAGGAGACCACGGTGGAGGAGATCATTGAATCCTCCCAGACCTCCAAGGGCTCCTTCTACCACTACTTTGACGGCAAGGATGCCCTCCTGTCCACCCTGTCCGACCTCTTCGATGAAAAGTACGAGGCCCTCCAGGAGGCCATGGACCCGGCCATGCCCGCCATGGAGCAGCTGCTCTATCTGAACAATCAGCTGTTCAAAATGATCGAGAACCAGGTCTCCGTGGAGCTGCTGGCCCGCCTCCTCTCCACCCAGCTGGTCACCAACGGCGAGCGCCATCTGCTCAACCAGAAGCGGACCTACTACCGGCTCCTGCGTAAGATCATTACCCAGGGCCAGGAGATGGGAGAGTTCACCGACCGGCAGAGCGTCAGCGAGATGGTCCGGCTCTATGCCCTCAGTGAGCGGGCCCTCATGTACGACTGGTGCCTGCGGGGGGGAGAGTTCTCCCTCCGGCAGTATGCCGCTCAGGTCATGCCCGGTTTTCTGAGCAGTTTTCGGACAGAATACAGTACAGAAAATCGTACAGAAGAAACAGACTGAAAAATAAAAGGTTTTCATCAACAACACAGAACAGGGTATAGACTATGGTCTATACCCTGTTCTGTGTTGCGTTCTATTTGGAGTCGTGATATGATAGGGCAGTTCAATTCGATTGTGAGAGAAATAGAGATATTGAGGAGGAAACAACATGACTAGCACACAGATCCTGATCGTGGCGACCATCATCCTGTATCTGGTCGGCATCATCATGGTTGGCGTCTATTTCAGCCGCAAGAATACCGGCGGCTCTTCCAGCGAGTTCTACCTGGGCGGCCGTCAGCTGGGCCCCCTGGTCACCGCTATGAGTGCAGAGGCCTCGGACATGAGCTCCTGGCTGCTCATGGGTCTGCCCGGTCTGGCCTACATCTCCGGCATCGCCGAGGCGGGCTGGACTGCCATCGGCCTGGCCATCGGTACTTACCTGAACTTCCTGATCGTGGCCAAGCGCCTGCGCAACTACACCCTGAAGACCAACGCCGTCACCCTGCCCAGCTTCTTCTCCAACCGCTACCGGGATGACCGCCATGCCCTGGCCTGCATCGCAGCCCTGGTCATTCTGATTTTCTTCATTCCCTACACTGCCTCCGGCTTCAAGGCCATCGGCACCCTGTTCAACTCCCTCTTTGGTGTGGACTACCACACCGCTCTGCTGGTGGGCTCCATCATCATCGTGGTCTATACTGTCCTGGGCGGCTTCCTGGCCGTTGCCACCAACGACCTGATCCAGTCCGTGGTCATGTCCGTCGCCCTCATCGTCATCGTCTGCTTCGGCATTGCCCAGGCAGGCGGTCTGGATGTGGTCATGGACAACGCCCGTGCCCTGCCCGGCTACCTGAACCTGATGGAAGGCCACAACATGGCTGAGGGGACTGCCTCCAGCTACGGCGGTCTGGCCATCGCCTCCACCCTGGCCTGGGGCCTGGGCTACTTCGGTATGCCCCACATCCTGGTCCGCTTCATGGCCATTGAGGATGCCGACAAGCTGAAGTACTCCCGCCGTATCGGCACCGTCTGGGTCATCATCTCCATGTCCGTGGCCATCTTCATCGGTGTCATCGGCTACTCCGTCTCCCAGGCCGGCAAGATCCCCTTCCTGGGTACCTCCGCTGAGTCCGAGACCGTCATCATCCAGCTGGCCAACCTGCTGAGCACCTTCGGTCCTCTCCTGGCCATTGTGGCCGGTATCGTTCTGGCCGGTATCATGGCCTCCACCATGTCCACTGCCGACTCCCAGCTGCTGACCGCTGCCGCCGGTGTCTCCCAGGACCTGCTCCAGGGCTTCTGCGGCATCAAAATGAGCAACAAGACCTCCATGCTGGTGGCCCGCTGCACCGTTATCGGCATTGCCATTGTGGGTGTCTTCCTGGCCTGGAACCCTGCCAGCTCGGTCTTCCGGATCGTCTCCTTTGCCTGGGCCGGTTTCGGTGCCTCCTTCGGTCCTTTGGTCCTCTTCTCCCTGTTCTGGAAGCGCACCACCAAGCAGGGCGCTCTGGCCGGTATGATCGCCGGTGCCGCCATGGTCTTCCTCTGGAAGTACGGCATCGCCAAGCTGGGCGGCCTGTGGTCCATCTATGAGCTGCTGCCCGCCTTCCTCTTCTCCGCTGTGGTCATCGTGGTGGTCTCTCTGCTGACCCCCGCACCCTCCCGTGAGATCACCGACGAGTTCGATGCCGTCGGCAAGATGTAAGATACACCGTCAAAGCCCCTGGTTGTCCAGGGGCTTTTTCATACCCATCCGCCTGTCTTTTTTTGAAAAAAGCGAAATACCCCCTATGCAAAACGAGAGATTTATATTAAAATAGACCCAACTATAGCAAACGATGGATTTTCTGCGCGTTTGCGCTGGGAGGTAGAAAAGAGATGAGCGATCCCAAGTACAAGCGGGTCCTGTTGAAGATCAGCGGCGAAGCTCTGGCCGGCCAGCCCGGCCGCGGCCATGACTTTGGTTTTATCCATCAGGTGTGCCAGGTCATCAAGTCCTGCGCCGACCTTGGCGTGGAAGTGGGCCTGGTGGTGGGCGGCGGCAACATCTGGCGCGGCCTGAAGGACGGCGGCGACAAGATGGAGCGCAGCCGTGCCGACCAGATGGGCATGCTGGCCACCGTCATCAACAGCCTGGCTGTTCAGGATGTGCTGGAGCAGAAGGGCCAGAAGGCCAAGGTCCTGACTTCCTTCCCCATGGGTCCTGTGGCAGAGCCCTATTCCCGGGACGCAGCCGAGGCCTACCTGAAGGAAGGCACCGTGGTCATCTTCGCCGGCGGCACCGGCAACCCCTATTTCTCCACCGACACGGCGGCTGTCCTCCGTGCAGCGGAGATCGGGGCTGACATGATCCTGCTGGCCAAGAACATCGACGGCGTCTACAGCGCTGACCCCAAGAAGGACCCCAACGCGGTGAAGTTCGACCGCATCACCTATGCCAAGGTCCTGGCAGACAGCCTGCAGGTCATGGACCTGCCTGCCACCGCCCTGGCCAAGGAAAACCATATCCCTGTCATGATCTTTGCCCTGGCAGACCCTCAGAACATCCAGAGAGTGGTCATGGGCGAGAGGATCGGTACTATCGTTGAGGAGGAACAGTAATCATGAGCGAGATCATCAAAGAATATGACGCAAAGATGCAGAAGACCGTAGACGTGGTCGTCAGCGACTTTGCTTCCGTCCGTGCAGGCCGCGCCAACGCAGGCGTTCTGGACCGCATCACCGTGGAGTACTACGGCACCGAGACCCCCATCCATCAGGTGGCCAGCATCTCCACCCCTGACCCCCGCACCCTGGTCATCCAGCCCTGGGACGGCACCCTGCTCAAGGGCATCGAGAAGGCCATCCTGGTCTCCGAGCTGGGCATCAACCCCCAGAACGACGGCAAGGTCATCCGACTGACCTTCCCTCAGCTCACCGAGGAACGCCGTAAGGAACTGACCAAGCAGGTCAAGAAGTATGGCGAGAACGGCAAGGTCGCCATCCGCAACATCCGCCGTGACGCCATGACCAAGATCCAGGCCATGGAGAAGAAGTCCGAGATCACCGAGGACGATATGAAGGACCTGGAGAAGGAACTGCAGAAGGTCACCGACAAGCGCATCAAGGAGATCGACGAGCTGACCGCAGCCAAGGAAGCCGAACTGATGGCCGTCTGATCCATGGCATTTTTCAAGAAAAAACAGGCGGGGGAGGCAGAGATTGACCTCTCCCGCCTGCCAAAGCATATTGGCATTATTATGGACGGCAACGGCCGCTGGGCCAAGAAGCGGGGGCTGCCCCGCACCGCCGGCCATGCTGCCGGTGCGGAGACCTTCCGCTCCGTCGCCTACTACTGCCGGGATCTGGGCATTCCCTATCTGACGGTCTACGCCTTCTCCACCGAGAACTGGAAGCGGCCGGAAGAGGAAGTTTCCGCCATCATGGACCTGCTGCGCAAGTACCTGCTGGAGGCCCTGGAGAAGATGCAGAAGGACGGCTTCCGCATCCGCTTCCTGGGGGACATCACCGCCCTGCCCGAGGAACTGCGGGACCTCTGCCTGGAGACCGTAGAAGTGGGCAACCAGGTGGATGCCAAATACCAGATCAACGTCTGTCTGAACTACGGCGGCCGGGATGAGATCATCCGGGCGGCCAAGGCCTGGGCCAAGGACGTGGCAGAAGGCCGTGTTCTGGCCGAGGATCTCACCGAGGAGGCCTTCTCCCGGTATCTGGACAGCCGGGGGATCCCCGACCCGGATCTCATCATCCGGCCCAGCGGCGAGCTTCGCCTGTCCAACTTCCTGCCCTGGCAGGGAGCCTATTCCGAGTTTTATTTCACCGACGAGCTCTGGCCCGATTTCGATGCCAAGGTCCTGGACAAGGCCTTGGTGAGCTACCAGAGCCGTCAGCGCCGGTTCGGCGGCGTATAATTAGTCCTTTGCGCCGGAGGAACACACACCTCGGTCGGGCGTGAAGGACCAGAGAAAGGAAACCATCCCTATGAAAAACAGACTTTTGGTAGCAGGTGTGGGGATCCCTCTGATCCTGCTGGTGTTCTTTGTGCTCCCTGAGCCGCTGACCCCCACCGCCGTTGCCCTGCTGTCGGCCATCGGCACCTACGAGGCCATGCATGCCATCGGCATGAACCATCCCCGTATCGCCCTCTACATCGCCATTGTCGCCATGATCGTTCCCTTCTGGGTCT
>JAFVUT010000035.1 GCA_017502545.1 Ruminiclostridium sp. | reverse complement strand
GCTCCTTCCTCTGCTGGTCCACCGACCCGGAACACACCCTGGTCATTCAGTACGACCCATCCGCCGTGACCGACGCCGAGATCATGACCATGGCCGAAAGCCTTCCCGCCAACCAGCCATAACGACAGTCAAAAGGCTCTGCACCCATGCAGAGCCTTTTCTTTTCACTTTCCTCTTGACGATTCCCGAGAAATCCTGTACTTTTAATTTAAACATTGGATTTCTTGAACCAGGAAAGGAGTGCTTTCTATGGCCGCTCATATCCTCCCCGGCACCTTCCCCGCCCAGGACGCCCCCCCGTCCAAGGCCCCCGACGAGGCCCTGGCCAAGGAGCTGGACGCCGAACGGGCCGCCCGTGTCCCCCGGACCAAGACCCCCTCCGTCCCGGCCGGCCGGCGCTACCGGTCCATCACCGAGCAGTACTGCCAGGCCACCGGCGCCCAGGCCATCCCCTTCCCCCTGTCGGCCTACGCCCTCCACAAGGGCCAGGTCCTGCTGACCTATCGGGACCGGACCGGTGCCCGGAAGCAGGCCTTCCTCACCGGCAGATCCCTGCTGAAAATTTTCGGTCACTTCGGCATCCCCTATGAGCGAGGGGCCGCCCACTCCTTCCTGACCTCTCTGAAAAATCTGCTGGATGTCTGGGGCATGACCCCCTGGGAGCAGACCCTCCGGGCCCTCCCCCAGGCCGCCGATCTCTTCCGGGATCTCCTCCCCAAAACCCAGGTCCTGGACGGCCACCTGGTGCTGACGGACGGCCCCGAGCCGGT
Organism: Ruminiclostridium sp.; assembly: GCA_017502545.1. Classification (GTDB taxonomy): domain Bacteria; phylum Bacillota; class Clostridia; order Oscillospirales; family Oscillospiraceae; genus Evtepia. The sequence continues at coordinate 17,782 of JAFVUT010000035.1, read as the reverse complement.
CACCGATCCCCAGGCCGCCCGGCTGACGGAGGGGCTGGACCTGACCCCCGCCCAGTGCCGGACCCTCTTCCAGGCCCTCCGCCAGGAGGTCTCCACCCTGGAGAAGCTGGCTGACCCCGCCCCTGCAGGCCTGCCCCTGAAGGGCTTCGACCTGCTGTACGGAGACGGGGAGACCGTGGAGGCCCTGGCCTATGACAAGGAGGCAAAGACCCTCACCCGCCGGACCGCCCCCGGGACCTACCCCCACAGCCAGAAGCGCCTGCCTCTGGACCAAGGTGAGACCGCCATCCCGGCTCCCCTCTTCCCCCTCACCGGCATGACCCGGGAAGGGGTCCAGACCCTGGGCAAGGTCCTGGCCGCCATGGCCCATCCCGCCCAGGGCGGACTCTTCGTCCTGTACACCAAGAAGAATACACAGGCCCTGGAGAACCTGGTCACCCAGCTTTTCCCCTGTCTGTCCCTGGCTCCCGCCACCAAGCTCCTGCAAAACGAGGGCCGCAAGACCCTGCTGACCGCCCAGGTCCAGGGGATCTGCGCCGCCCTGCTGGAGCCTGCCCTCCCCACCCCCCGCCAGCAGGAGGCTTTTCTGGACCTCATCCAGGGCAAGCGCCTGTCGGTGAAGGATAAGCTGGTGCCCAACCAGTCCTTCCACAACCAACTGGCTCTGGTGTGCGTCACCGGGGACGAAAAGCTGGCAGAGGCCCTGGTGGGCCGGTTCCAGGGCACCCTGGCCGACCTGACCCCCTGGGAGGCCCCCTGCGATCCCAACTTCACCCTCTCCCTGGCAGAGCTCACCTGGCTCCGCCGGACCCTTCTGCCCCAGGGCGCTCTTTGGAACCACCAGAAGGCCCCCAAGGCCCCGAAGATCGCCCCCAAGGCGGTCATCACCGACAGCGAGCTCCAGACCTTCCTGGCCCAGCGGTGCCAGGTCGCTTCGGACCTGTGCTGCTCCCGGGCCGAGCTCTACCAGGCCTACGCCGCCTTTTACCGGGATCTCCACGGGGCGGACCTCACCGAGACCCCCACCCTCTTCGGCAAGCGGATGCGCAAGCAGCTCCCCGAGGCCGTGGAGTACAAGGTCAAGCGGTACGGACCCACCAAGGGGACCCAGCTGTGCTACGTGGGCCTGGGTCTGCTGGATGCCCCCGCTCCTGTCCAGGCTCCCCAGCCTCCCACACCTCAGCAGGAGACCGCGTTCAGGGCCTGGTTGGAGACCCTGTGACCGCCTGCGGGCGGATATGGAATCCGCCCCTACAGGGGGTGGGTTCGTATGGACAAATGTGGTACAAACCCTTTGGAAAGCGGGCCGATGAAGGCATCGGCCCCTACAGGCGTAAATTTCTCGCACTTCCCTTGTAGGGGACGATGCCCACATCGTCCCACCACGATGCAAAAACAGCCTCTGTCCACCGGGACAGAGGCTGTTTTCATGCCAAAAGGCCGTATTTTACTTTGATCCGGTCTAATTTCTCCAGCATGGGCTCTGCGCCAAACCACAGGAAGAGGCCGGTGGAAGCAGCGTGGACGCAGTCCATGGGGATGCCGGTGAGGTAATAGGTCAGCAGGATCTCCCACTCCAGGCTCTGGGTCCACAGGAGGGCCGAGGCGGGGTTCATGATGCCGCCGTAGATGAGGAGGACGGCCAGCACGCCAAAGGTACACAGGGCACCCCGGGTCCGCCGGAGCCAGCCCTTGCGGAACAGGACCCCCGCCAGAAAGCCGATGATGCCCATGGCGAACATCTGCCAGGGGGTCCAGGGACCCTGGGAAAAGAGGATGTTGGAGGCCAGCATGGTCATGGCACCCACCAGGAAGCCGGTCTCCCCCCCCAGGGCCACACCGGCGATGATGGTCAGGGCGGTGACGGGCTTAAAGTTGGGGAGCATGAAAAAGGCCGCTCGTCCTGCCACCCCGATGGCACACAGGACGGCGATGAGGACCAGCTCCCGGGCCTGGGGCTTGCGCCCCTCGAAGACCAGAAAGAAGGGGGCCATGGTCTCAAAGAGGATGAGCAGGGCGATGAAGTAGTACTTCTGTCCCCCCAGGCAGTACACCCCCACAAAGAGGGTCAGGGGGATGAGGAGCAAGATCAGCACCGCCGCCGTCACCGTCCGCCTGGCCAGCTTCCGGCTCTCCTGGGGGGGCTGGATCAGGTAGTCCTTCCGCTTACTCTTGCGGCTGATGCAGGCGGCAAAGACCACCAGGGCGGCCACCATGATGCCGTAGAGGACCAGCTGGTCAGCCGCCAAAGCCCCCAGGTTGTCCGCCCGGAGAAGGGTGGACAGGTCAGAGACTCTGAGAAACTTCACCGCCAGAAAAAGGGCCAGGCCGCCGGAGAGGAATGCCCCCAGCTTTCGCCACCAAGGCAGAGGGGCAGGTTTCCCCTGCTCTTTGGTGTCCCTGGGCTCGGGAAGGAAGAGATCCTCCTCTGGCAGGTCGGGACCGGGGGGCAGGTCCCCCCCGCAGGCGGCGATGATATCCTCGGGGGTCACCGCCTCCGGCAGAAGGCTCCGGGCTATCCGGTTGGCCGAGGTGGTGTAGAAGCTGTTGCCGGAGAAGAAGTCCCGGGGGGCACCCTGGGTGACCATGTTCCCGTCAAAGAAAAGGGCGCACCGGTGGGCGTATCGGGCGCAGAACTCCACGTCGTGGCTGACCATAAGGATGGTCACCCCACGGGCCAGGAGGGTCTGGAGGATCTCCGCCAGGATCACCTTGAACTCCGCATCCAGGCCCTTGGTGGGCTCGTCCAGAAGCAAGATCTCCGGGTCCAGCAGCAGGACCTTGGCCAGAGCCGCCCGCTGCTGCTCACCCCCGGAGAGGTCGTAGGGGTGGCGGTCCAGCAGGTCCTCCAGACGGCACAGGGCGACCAGCCGGGCCGTCTTCTCCTCCTGCTCCTCCCGGGGCAGATGCCGGACCAGCTCCAGCAGGTCCTCCCGGAGGGTCTTTTTCACAAAGAGAGTCTGGGGATCCTGGGGGAGGACACCCACAGTGCCGGTCCGCTCCAGCTTGCCCCGGCTGGGCTTGTGGAGGCCGGCCAGCAGGGAGAGGCTGGTGGTCTTGCCGGTGCCGTTGCCCCCCAGCAGGGCCAGAAACTCCCCTTGCTTCACCGCCAGAGACAGCCCTTTCACCACGTCAGGGCCGTCCTTCTCATACTTGAACCACAGCTCGTCACAGGCAAGGACAGGTCCCTCGGGATAGGTGTGCTGTTTTTCCCGGGGCAGGTCCCCCAGAGGACGGGTCCGGGAAAAGGCGGTGAGCCAGTCCCGGCCCTCCCGGACGGTGACCGGACAGGGCAGATCATTCTCCACCGCCGCCCACACCCCCATGGCGGTGGGCATGGCCAGGAACATGCTGTGACCCTTCTCCCGGAGGGCTGCTCCCACTTCACCGGGGGTCCCCCGGCACAGGAGCCTGCCCCGGTCCAGGACAGCCACGGAGGTAGCCAGGGGGAAGGTCTCCTCCAGGCGGTGCTCCGTTAATATGATCGTGGTCCCCAGCTCCCGGTTGATCTTTCCCAGCACCGCCAGAAAGTCTGCGGCGGCAATGGGGTCCAGTTGGCTGGTGGGCTCGTCCAGGATCAGGACGGAAGGCTGGAGGACCATCACGGAAGCCAGATTCAGCAGCTGCTTCTGACCACCGGAGAGGTCGGTGACGTTTTTGTAGAACCAGGTCTGGATGCCGAAGAAGGAGGCCATCTCCGCCACCCGGCGGCGGATGGTGGGGGTATCGAACCCCAGGCTCTCCAGGCCGAAGGCCAGCTCGTGCCAGACCTTGTCGGTGACGATCTGGTTCTCCGGGTTCTGGTGGACAAAGCCGATGCGCTGGCTCTGGGTCCGGTGGTCCACCTGGTCCAGAGGGGTCCCCTCAAAGAGGATGTCGCCGGACTTGACCCCGTGGGGGGCCAGAACGGTTTTCAGCTGCCGCAGGAGGGTGGACTTGCCGCAGCCGGAGGGACCGCAGAGGACCAGGAACTCCCCCCGGGCCACATCCAGGGTCAGACCGTCCAGGGCTTTGGTCTCCTCCTCCGGGTAGGCGAAGGAGAAATCAAGGATCTCAAAGAGCTTATCCATGGCCCCCTCCCTTCCACCCGCCGGGGATGAGCAGGCCGCCGGCCAGGGTCAGGTACGGGGGTGTCTCCCCCGGTCGGGTCCACCGGATGGTCCGCCCCAGGTAGCCCTCCAGGGTCAGGGACACATCCCCGCCCAGGGCCTCGATAGAGGGGCGCATCCGCTGGGGCTGCCAGCAGGGGATCCCCTGGGTCCGGGCACAGAACCGGCACAGCTGGCAGTTGCCCGCAGACAGGGCCAGGGAGCCGGGGAAGGCCTCTTCCAGAGCCAGAAGCTCCTCCAGGAGGGCCTTTTTCTCCCGGGCCATGGCGGCCATGGCCTCCTCCCGGGAGGCACCCCGGTCCGGGGTGAGGACCAGGACCACCAGGGTCAGGGTCTCATACCGGGCCCACAGGTCCATAGGGTCGTAGTCGTGAGGGGGGCAGGACCAGCGCTTCCCGTAGCTGGGGCATGCCCGGCAATAGCCCAGGAATTTGGGCACATCCACACACTGGGGAACATACTCCGCCAGGGGGATGGTGGTCACCAGCCGCTCCAGGGTGCAATCCTCTTTCTTCATTCGCTCTGCATTGCGTTCCACACTTGGTCCTCCTTTCTACTTAATATAATAGGTGTCAGGCACAGGGCCAGATAGGCTAGCTGGAAGGTCATGGGCAGGACCCCCAGGGCTCCCTGGAGCACAGGGGCGTACTGCCAGGCCAGGCCACCGGTGAGCCAGCCAACCAGGATATAACCCCCCAGGGCCAGCAGCCAGATCAGCAGAGCTTTGTCCCGCCGATCAAAGCGGTAGATGGAGAAGGCCGTCCGCCCGGGCAGTCCGTACCCCCGGCTCTTCATGGAGTCCGCCGTCTCGATGGCGTTTTCCAGGCTCCAGGTAATGAGGATGGAGAGGATGGTGATCCCTGTTCGCACCCGCTGGGCCACGCTCCCCTGGGTCACATCCCGTCCCACGCACCGCTGGGCCTGGGTGACCACCTTCAGCTGGGCCTTGAACTTGGGGATGAACCGCAGGGTCATACTCAGCACCAGGCTGAGGGCGGGAATGACCCGCCCGAAGAGGTAGACGAACTTGTCCGAGGTCATCACCGCCGAGTAGCACTGAAACCAGGTGATGACCGCCGCCAGCATCACCGCCCCGGCCAGACCCCGAAGGATACTCTCCAGGGTCAGGGGGTTCCCCGAGGGGAGATAGGTCAGGATGGTGACCCCCTCATGGTTGAAGGCCGGGTTCAGGATGGCCGCCAGAAGCATCATGGGGACCAGGAGCTTCATCCCGGCCAGGACAGCCCCACGTCCCTTCAGGCTCACCAGCCAGACCAGGCTGGAGGCCAGAGAGAGGACCAGACTCACCGGATGGAGGAAGACCATGGTGAAGACCAGCACCAGGGCAAAGAATAAAAAGTTGATGGCCGGGTGACAGCCGGAAAATGTGTCTCGTCTCTCCATGTGCTCCCTCCTTTCTCATGTAAGTATCCTTATATTATACGATATTCGCCCCTACATCCAGCCCCAATTTACAGGTGTAGAGCCATTCCACGGTGTCTCCCGGCTGGAGCTGGTAGCGGGAGCAGCCGTAGTTGGGGGCCCAGCCGTTGACCCGATAGGTCCAGCCGGAGAGTTCCCCGCAGTCAAACTCGTAGAGGTTGGCAATGCCCTCAATGTAGGCAGAGTTGTAGATGGGCGTATTCTCAAATTCCAAGTGGATGCCCGCCTTCTTCATCTCCCGCTGGAGGATGTTGAACACACTTTCCCCCTCGTAAAAGGTCACGGTGGTTTCCGGAAGGATCACCCCGTCCGCCGGGACCAGCTCGGTCTTGGCCGGGTCCAGCCAGGCCATGTTGTCCAGGATGGTGTCGCACCGGACGGTGAGGGTGCAGGTATAGGCCGTGTCTGAGATGGTCACATTTTCCGGCTCCACAGGGGCCGGACGACCTTCCGGGACCGGCTCGGTGAGGTAGGGGTCCTTCCCGGTGGCGGGGTCAAGGACCATGCCCTGCATAGAGGACCAGGTCTGATCCCCCTCCTCCCGGGGCAGGGTCTCCTCCGCCAGGTCCTGGGCAGCCTCCTCCTTTTCCTGGGCGGTCATGCCCCCCTCCGTGCCGCCGGGACGGCTCTCCAGGCTTTCCTCCGGGGTGGGGTCTTCTTCCGCAGGCTCCTCAGGCAGGACTTCCGTTGTCTCTTCCGGCGGAGTTTTCTCCTGTTCCTGGGTCTGGGCGGGAGCATTCTCCACCGTCCAGCCCTGCATCCCGGGGGCATTGCCGCCGTACCAGTAGACAGCCGCCAGCAAGACCAGGGCAAGGCCCGCCATCAGGAGCTTATCCTTGTGCTTTTTCAACCACATGGGAGCCCTCCTCACAGAAGCTGGGCGGTGCCCAGCAGGTTATACAGCATCTGGGCGATCTCCCATCGCTGAATGGCCACCTTGGGCCGGATCTCCAGGGCGGAGTCGTCCAGGATCCCTTCCTGATAGCAGAATGCCAGACCGCTTCTGGCCCAGTCGGCGGTGGTCACATAGTCGGTGAACTGTGCCAGCACATCCCGAACCGCCAGGGTACTCATTTCTGTGTCCATACCACAGAGCTTGGCGGCGCGGGCCACCATGACGGCAGCTTCCTGGCGGGTGATGGTGCCGTTGGGGTCGAACCGCTGGGCAGACTTGCCGTTGACGATGCCGTAGGTGTAGGCGGTGCCCACATAGGGGGCGTGCCAGTCAGATGCCTTCACATCGTCAAAGACGGTGACCGCCTTCTGGGGCAGACCCAGCCCCCGGACCACGATGGCGGCAAACTGGGCCCGGGTCATGGTCTTGTCGGGGCCGAAGGTGCCGTCCCCCAGGCCGTTGATGATCCCCCGGGCGGCCAGGGCTTCGATGGCGGTCCGGTTGGCGTGGGTGTTGGTGTCAGAGAAGGTCAGGCCGGGAGTGACCATCTGGGCGGGCTTCACGTCCTTGTGCTTACCGGACAGGCCCTGGGTGTGGTTTCCTCCCTCCACAGAGAGGGCGTCGCTCATGTCATACAGAGAGTTTTGGCCGCTTTCGGCCCGCCGGACCGCCGCCAGGGCGTAGAGGGCCTGCTCGGTGGCCATCAGGTTGGGGCCGCCTCCGGGCACATGGCAGAAGCTGCCGTCAGCCAGTCGGTAGGACAGGAGGGCATCCAGAAGGGATATTCCGTTTTTGACGAAACGGGGATCCTCCAGGTCGATGCCCAGCTCACACAGAGCCACGATGACCTGGACGCAGCTTTCGGAGCTGACCCCGTCGATGGAGGAAAACCCGCCGTCAGACATCTGCTTCTCAGACAGATAGGCCAGGGCCTTGGTGATGGCAGCATTCACTTTGGTCTGATCCTGGTATTCAGACAGGGCCTGGAGAGCCATGCCGGTGATATCCGGGTCAGAGGTGGTGTCGCTGACGGCCAGACTCCATCCGCCGTCGGAGTTCTGGCGGTCCAGGATGGTGTCCACATACATCTGGCGGGTGGCCTGGGTCTTGGCGGATTGGTTCCGGGGCGCGGGGTAGTCCCCGGCATCCAGGGCGATGAGGGCCCAGGTGGGGCCGTTCAGACCCTGCCAGATGGTCTTGTCGTAGTCTCCCAGGGGGAGGGTCAGGTCATAGCCCCCCACGTTCCGGGGGTCCTTGCCGATGGCGGTGAGGGCCAGGATCACCCGGGCATATTCGGTGTATTTCTTGTCGTGGAGGACTCCCTTCTTGTTCTTCACATAGGACTCCACGTTCCTGTAATAGGTCTCATAGTAGCTGTCCGGGACGGCATAGCCGCTGCGGGCCAGACCCAGGACGGCCCACTCCCCGCCCACGGACCCCACCTGGGGAGCCTTGACGGTGGTGTGGATGTATCGGGCAGTCTGGTCCAGCTGGGTGCCCACCTGGGCGGCGTTGGCCGTGAGACCCAGGATCAGGACCAGGGCCAGAAGGAGGCTCAGGATCCGTTTTGCTTGCTGTTTCATAAAAATTCCTCCTGTTTCAGGCGGGGTCTTGATAGCCCGACAGCGCCTCCCCTCTCTGTTGAAGGGAGACGCTGCGGGCAGAGTGTAGCAAGTTACGGAATACCACCTGCAATTATGCGATGGTTTCCAGGTAACGCATGAGAATGGTGGCGGTCTCAGCCCGGGTGGTATCGCCCCGGGGGACCAGCAGATCAGTCTTGCGGCCGGTGATGAGGCCCTCGGCGTTGGCCCAACGGAGGGCCTCCAGAGCCCAGGTGCTGATCTGGTCTTCGTCGGTATAGCCGGTCAGATCATTCTTCCGGGTGGTGTCATAGCCCTTGTAGTCGGAGTAGCGCAGGAGCATGGCGGCCATCTGCTCACGGGTGATGTCCTGGTCGGGGGCGAAGCGGTCCCTGCCCACGCCGTTGACGATGCCCTTTTCGGCGGCCCAGAGGACAGCATCGGTGTACCAGGTGTCGGCCTTCACGTCGGAGAAGGTGTTGTCTGCGGTAACTGCGGGTTCCCCCTCCATACGGTAGAGGATGGTCACCAGCATGGCCCGGCTCAGTTCCACATTGGGAGAGAATTTGTCGGCCTTGGTGCCGGTCATGAGACCCTTTTCATAGACGAAGGTGATGGCCTCCTCGGCCCAGTGACCGGTGACGTCGGTGTAGGGATGGTCAATTTCCAGCAGAGCAGCGTAGGTCTTCTCTGCGGTGGTGAGCTTGCTGTAGTTTTCCACCAGTTTCTTCTGGTCGAAAGTCAGCTTATCGTAGGCAGTCCGGGCGGCTTCGATGGCCTTGCCGGAGTCCTTGGTAACGGCACCGATAGCATCGATGAGCTTCTCCACCGCCTCCACGGCGGCCAGGTCACCGGAGACATCCTTGCCGATGTCAGCGCCCAGCTGGCAGGTGTACTGCCAACGGATCACGTCGCCGTTTTTGACGCTGAACTCGGAAGCGCCCTTGTCGATGAACCAGTTGTTCCAGGTGATCATCCAGCCGGAGCCCACGCCGGCATCGAACTCGCCGAAAGAACGATAATAGGTACCCTTGTGGGTAAAGTTGCCGATGGACTCCAGGTAGAAGCCGCTGGTGACGCTGCCCTGGTAGCTGGAGGTATAGTCCATGGCATCCAGCAGGCGGATGGTGACGGAAGCGATGGTGTCGCCGGTTTTGAAGGGAACCTGGGCGGCGGGGATGATGGTGCCCAGGGCCTTGGTATAGATGGAGCTCATGGACTCCCCGGCCACACGCTGGCCGAAGTCCTCAAAGCTCACGGTGACATAGCCCTTGATTTGGCTCTCGGCGAGGCCGAAGTCCAGGGGGACTTCCTGGGCGGCGACGGTGACCAGACAGACGGCGGTCTTGCCCCCGGCCTTTGCGGTGATGATGGCAGCGCCCTCTGCCTTGGCCGTGATCCGACCCTGGGAGGACACGGCGGCCACGCTGGCATTAGAAGAGGTCCAGGTGACGGTCTTGTCGGTGGCGTTGCTGGGGGTGACGGTTGCAGTCAGGGCTGCGGTCTTACCCACCTCCAGAGTGAGGGTGGACTTGTTCAGGGTGATGCCGGTGACAAGGACGGGTTCCTGGGGGGTGTCGCCCTCGACCTTATCGATCTCCACATCGCTCATGTCGTAGAGGGCGGTCTTGCCGGACTGGAAGCGGTCATAGGCCACCAGGCCGTAGAAGGCCTGCTCGGTGGCCATCTGGTTTGCATTGTTATCAGAAGGACCCTTCTTGAAGGAGCCGTCCTCCTGGGCCAGGGCTGCCAGCTTGGCCACAGCGGCTTCGCTGTCCAGACCCAGGGTGCTTCTGGCCACAATGATCTGGGACAGCGTTTCGGGGGACGTGGTGGTTTCCGCCATTTCGCCCATGATGGTCAGGGCCTTGTCCACAGCGGCGTTGACCTGGGAGTTGTTCAGGGCCTTGACCTGAGAGTTGGTGTTGTAGTAGGGAGCCAGAGCCTGGACGGCCATGGGGGTCATGTCGTCGGGGGACTGACCCTGGATCTTCCAGCCGCCGTTGGTCAGCTGATTATCCAGAATGTAGTCAACCAGCCACTCTCTGGTGACCTGCTTGGAGGGGTCAGCATTGGCGGGGATCTCATAATTGTGGCTGTCCAGAGCGATGAGGGCCCAGACGGGACCGTTGATACCCTGCTTCTTCACAAAGTCCTGGTCGGACAGACCCTGAAGGAGGTCGTGTCCGCCCACGTTGGTGACATCCTTGCCCAGTGCGGTGAGGGCCAGGATCACACGGGAATTTTCGGTGGATCGGTTGGCATCCAGTCTGCCGCTGGCATCGATTTCTTCCGCCAGGACGTTTTCACAGTAGCCCTGGAAAAAGTCCTCATCGGCAGACACACCGGCCCGGGCCAGGCCCAGGACCAGCCACTCGCCGCTGGTGGAGCCGACGATGGGATGGGCGGCCTCTGCCTGGGCGGTCAGGTAGGCCTGGGTCTTTGCCATGACCTGCTGCCAGGTGGGAGCGGGCTGTTCAGGCTCGGGAGTCTCTTCAACCACACCTTCCACGGTGACGGTCTGGTCAGCGGTGATGTTGGAAATGGTGTAGATGCCATCGGATGCGGTCAGAGTGGTATCGTTTGCCGTGACCACCATGCCGGAGCCGTTATAGCCCTCGGCGATGGTGACAGTGAAGCTGTAGCTGCCGCCCGTGGTGACAGGGGAGGTACTACCCTCAGTTGCAATCACAGTGTAGCCTTCGCTGCTGGGCAGGGTGACGGTATAGAGAGTAGTGGGATCTGCCTCACCGCAGTATTCACAGGTGCCGTCCACATAGTTGTGGGCATCGGGATTGGGTGCACCTTCGGTGGCACCGCAGTCGGCACAGGTCTTGGGGGCGGTGCAGGTGGCATCCTTCCAGGTTTCGTGGGTGCAGGCAGGGGCGGTGACGGTCACCTCTGCATAGGCAGGGGAGGAGACGATGTCGTCGGAATATTCCGCACCATAGCCGCCGTCTGCCCACAGATAGTAAGTTCCGGCCTCGGGGAAGGCGATCTCTGCGCTGCCGGTTTCGTCGGTGATGACAGACTTTGCATCGTCAGCATACAGGGAGGTGCCGTACCAGATGGTATAGCCCTCTTCCAGGGTCATCTCGGTGGGCATACCCATGGAACTGAAAGCGCGGCCCAGAGCGATGGTCTGGGCCTGGCCTGCCTGGGCAGTGTAGCCGTGGGTGATGTCTGTATTCTCGTCCAGGAAGTAATGGTACCCGGCGGCGGAGTCGCTGTAGAAGTTCCAGCTGGTGTACATGGTCACATCCACGAAGTCACCGTTGGACAGGACCAGCTGGTCGGCGGTGATGCCCCAGCCGTCCATGGCGGGGTACTCACCGTTGACATAATAGGTCAGGTTGCAGTCATGACCCCAGAACTGGGTCATATACAGGGAGCCGGGAGAACCTTCCGCGGTGAGCTGTCCCTCTGCCCCATCGGCATAGTATTCCTTGTGTGCGTAGAGGTAGAGATGCAGAACGGTGATGTCCTCCTGCCCGTCGCTGTCAGCGTCCTGGGCAAAGTGTCCCAGGTCATAGTCTTCCAGCTTGACGGTTTCCAGGTCGCTGAGCTTCACCGGCACGTAGGCCATGGCTTCGCCATTCTTCCCGGAAGCGTATTTGGCATCGTCACTGATGGAAAGATAGACGGTAGGGACACTGGTGGCCAGCGCGCTCATGGGCAGCAGGCCCACCGTCATCACCACGGCCAGCAGGAAGGCCAGGATTCGTTTCTTCATAAGAAAGCCTCCTTATCATTTTTCTCTATATCATCGCCCAAGGGCGGAGAAAAGGGTTAGGCCGGCTTTCAAACAAAAAAGCGGATGCTCTGCTGCATCCGCTTTTGTCATGGACAAAAAGAAAACGGGGCATGGATGCCGCCGCTTTTTGTGAAAAGGCTGGGAAAATACACTGCCCCCACAGGGGCCGTATATCCCGTTTTGTAGGTCTTCTGACTCACATGTCCAGAGAAATGATCTCAGCGGCCGTCCTTCGCCTTCCCAGGTTGCCCCAGTGACCCGCTTTCGCGGAAAAAGAACGTCCTCCATGCTTACAGCACAGCAGGGACTCATCCCTGCCGTGTTCAGGTCTTTCACCTGATTCCCTTGTTCAGCGAACAAGAATGCGTGTCCCTCTCTTCTTCGAGGGGGGTCGCGCATACGCCACAAAAGCCGGAGTTGTATGAACTTGGACGGGTCTGCATTGGCCCGTACCTTTTAGTATATCCCAACCCGCCGAATTGTCAAGGGGAAATATTTATCGTAAAATTTGCCCATTTTTTCAAAATTTCCTCTTGCATTTCTGTTCACCTTGTTGTATACTAACCTCACCAAAGATGATCTTCCTTTGGTACGAAGGGTCCACCGGTTCGGTGGAGCGCCAGGTGGGAAACCAACAGTCAGCAGCTGTCAGGTCCCATCAAGCAGGTGGTTCTCCCCAACGGCTGTGACCGTCACCCATTGTTGTACGTTTACCGCCTCACCGTGGTTACCGACACGAGTGAGAATCGAAGGCTCCCCAGCCTTCCCGGAAAAAGAATGGAAATGAGGTTGAATCCTATGCAGGAACATCACTCTTTCCTCCTATCTTTTTGATTTGTAACGCACACTTTACACTATGACTGAGCGCCCGGGCAATCGCCCGGGCGTTTTCCTGTCCAATGTCATGTAGGAGCCGATGCCCTCATCGGCCCACTCTCCAAAGGGTTTGCCCCACGTTGCATGAAAAGCAAACCCGAAACGACTTCGTTATGTGTCGAAACAAAAAGTCGGGTTTGTGCAGCGTCCTAAGCCTCCCTTGTGCAAAGGGAGGTGCCGAGCGAATGCGAGGCGGAGGGATTGTCGAAGAAAAGTTGCGTATTCGCCCCAACTTTCGGTAGAATCGGTAGATTCTGCTGCACAATCCCTCAGACACGGCTACGCCGCGCCAGCCTTCGGCCCGGGTCGCAATCGCAGATTGCTCCCGGCTTTGGCTAAAAACATGCCACCGGCATGTTTTCTTAACGCGTCGCCCCCTTTGCACAAGGGAGCCTTTCCCGCGCCTGTAACGATCCTTCTTTGACAGACTGAAACACCCTCATGCCACGCATGAGGGTGTTACTCTTCCAGGCCCAGGAGCCAGTATACTGAAACATGAAGGGCCTCCGCCAATGCGCAGAGTTCAAAATCGGCCACAGGCCGGTTCTGTCCTTCGATTTGAGACAAGGCAGAGGGACTGATGTCAACACCTGCCGTTTGCAGTCTCGCCAGAAGCTGGACCTGTTTCATCCCCAGCTCTTCTCTGGCTTCCGTAACACGTGCACCAACGATATTGCGGTCTCCCAACGGATTCTTCCGGGGCTTCACAGGTCCTCACCTCCCAACCACCTGAATTATATGTGGTTGAGAGGTTGTTATATTTCGTATTACGAATTATAATAAAAAATAATTGGTAATACGAATGAAAGGAGACCTCTCATGTCTAACATCTGGAAACTCATCCTCGACACGATCCTCATGGCTCTCGTCTTTCTGGTGATAGGGCTCGTGGTCCTGTTCCTTTTCTTCGCCTTCAAGGACGATGTGCAGGCCATGATGATAGAACCCCCGGAGGTCTGCGCCCTCTGCGACCAGGAACCCCGGACAGTTCCCTGTCTGCTGAACATCAGCACCGGAGATCTCGGTGCTCTGGCAGGGACCACTCTCCCCGGAAAATTCCAGTACATTGGCGTCCTGGGAGCCATGGGCGGCTGGGATTCCGATGCCAAGACCGGCCACATCACCATCCCCGACGAGGACCCCGCCATCCTTGCTCTCGCCTTCTGCCGGTCCTGCCGGTGGACCATCATGCGAAATCCGCCCAGCTGCTACTTCCTGGCCGACCTGTCCGAACCCCAGGTTCCCCGGCTCTACCCCATCCGGGACGATCCCCTGACCATCCAGGGCTGGACCATCACCCCCGAAGAGGGGGAAACCGGCACCGCCCTCACCATCACCCCCGCCGAGTAACCCGGATTTCCTTTTATTCCCAACAAATAATCCTTGCAAATCCTGCCCTTTTCACGTAATATATAAAGGTTGAGTCCTTCGGACACTTCCATTACATTAAAGAGAGAGTGAACAAACAATGAGCGATATCCTCGCAAGCATCGACAGCGTGGTCAACGCCATCAGCGGGTTCCTGTATGATCCCTGGGTCCCCCTGTTCCTGGTGGTTGCCGGTCTGTTCTTTACCTTCCGCACCAAGCTGATCCAGATCCGCCTGCTGCCTGAGTCCATCCGTGTCATCATGGAAAAGCCCAAGACCGAGGGCGGCACCTCCTCCCTGGGTGCTCTGCTGATCTCCACCGCTTCCCGCGTGGGCACCGGCAACATCGTGGGTGTCTCCACCGCCATCTGCCTGGGCGGCCCCGGTACCGTGTTCTGGATGTGGATGACCGCCGTCCTGGGCGGCGCCTCCGCCTATGTGGAATCCACCCTGGCCCAGATCTATAAGCGCCGTGCTCCCGACGGCTCCTGCTACGGCGGCCCCTCCTACTACATGGAGACCGCTCTGCGCCAGCGCTGGCTGGGCGTCATCTTCGCCATCATCATCATCCTGACCTATGCCGTGGGCTACAACATGCTGGCCTCCTACAACCTGCAGTCTGCCTTCTCCGGCTTCGGCTTCTACAATGAGAAGTCCACCCCCATCTTCATCGGCGCTGTCCTGGCCATCCTGTTTGCCGTCTGCGTCATGGGCGGCGGCAAGCGTCTGGTGAAGGTCACCGGCGTTATGGTCCCCGTCATGGGTGTCATCTACGTGGCCGTTGCTCTGGTGGTCATGGTCATGAACCTGAACCTGGTCCCCGGCGTGCTGGGCACCATCTTCGCTGACGCCTTCGACTTCCAGGCCATCTTCGGCGGCTTCGCCGGCTCCTGCCTGATGCAGGGTGTCAAGCGCGGCCTGTACTCCAACGAGGCCGGTATGGGTTCCGCTCCCAACGCTGCCGCCTCCGCTGATGTCTCCCACCCCGTCAAGCAGGGTCTGGTCCAGATGTTCTCCGTCTTCCTGGATACCCTGATCATCTGCTCCGCCACCGCTTTCATGTGCCTGTGCTCCGGCGTGGCTCCCACCGAGGAGCTGGCAGGCGCTCCCTATGTCCAGGCCTCCCTCCAGGCCTCCTTCGGCAGCTTCGGCCCCATCTTCATCGCCGTCTCCATGGCTCTGTTTGCCTTCACCACCCTGATCGGCAACTACTACTACTGTGAAGGCTGCCTGAAGTTCATCCTGAAGCGTGTCCCCAGCCAGACCTTCATGTCCGTCTTCCGCGGCATCGCCGCCGTTATCGTCCTGCTGGGCGCTATGATGAGCATGAACCTGGCCTGGAACACTGCTGACCTCTTCCAGGCTCTGATGGTCATCATCAACATCCCCGTCATCCTGATCCTGACCAAGCCCGCTATGGCTGCGCTGAACGACTACATGGCCCAGCGCAAGGAGGGCAAGGACCCCGAGTTCAAGGCTGCTGACATCGGCCTGAAGGAAAAGACCGACTTCTGGAACTGATCCCTTACCGTATGAAAAAATCCCATCGCACGACATGTGCGATGGGATTTTTTTGTGGATCAAAGGTTTTTTTCTGCCTTCCAGGCCTCCACCCGCTTCTGGGTGAACCGCAGAAAGGCTGCGATCAGGGGGGACTTTTCCAGGGCCTTGGGGCAGAGAAGGCTGATGGTCCGGGAGAGACCTTCCCGGAAGGGGATGGCCTTCACGTTGCGGGGGGCGCCCAGGTCCATGGCATCCAGACCGGGCAGGATGGTGATGCCCAGGTCGGCCTCCACCATGGCCACCGCCATGCGGTTTTCCTGGGGCTGGACATCCACCACATTCTTCTTCTCAAAGGCGTGGTAAACCTCCCAGATGGCACTTTCGCTGTCGAAGCTCTCGTGGGTGGGGATGAACTGATACTTTCCCACCACATCCTCCAGGGAGACCTCCTCCAGGTCGGCCAGGTCGCTGTTGGAATTGACGATCAGGTAATAGGGGTCCTCATACAGGACCACCCGGTCCAGGCCCGGCGGGCACTTTCCCGTGAAGAAGGCGCAGTCCAGGCGATGCTCCTTCACGCCGATCTCGCCGTCCAGATAGTAGATCTGGTGCTCCAGCTTGATGGTGGTGTCGGGAAACTCTCTGCGAAGGTCCACCAAAATGCCGGGGAGCCACTGGGCAGCCACACTGGGGAAGATACCCACCCGAAGCAGGCCGCCCTGGCCCACCTGGGCCTGTTCCTGAAGCTCCTGCTCCAGAGCCTCGATCTTCCGCATGGTCTGGAGCATCTTGGCCCCCACATCGGTAAGGGTCATGCCCCGCTGGCTGCGGAAGAAAATCTTGGCACCCAGTTCTTCCTCCAGGTTGCTGATGATATAGCCAAGGCTGGGCTGGGTGTAACCCAGGGTCTGGGCAGCACGGGTCAGACTGCCGCACTCAGCCGTTACGATGACCGGCAAATATTTTCCCAAATTTTCCCACCTCTTTTGTTCATTATGTTAAAAGTTATTGTAGCACAAACCGGGACTCATGTCATACAAAAATTCTTGAATGGTTCTATTTCATTTCTCAATTTTACTTTTTTTCTGTCTCGGGGTATACTGAGGCCAAGGAAAAGAAAATAACCTTTGGGCGCACCGCCGGTCCACCTCACCGGCCCCGTCCTTTTCTCAAGTCTGACTTCCTACCGGACTTTTTTCTTCCTACATTTTGGTTTTTCTCTTCCTGATTGCTCATAAGAAGACAGCAGTTAGCATCCTTTTTTGCCGACTGCTGTTTCTTTTATCCTGCGTTTTCCATTTTCTTCCTAGTGAAGATTTCTATAATTCTATAAAGTTCTTCAATTTTACATATCTATCGACATTTTTTATAATAAGATTGGTTTTTAGCCTCACACTTCGTTCTATTTTTACCAATACCAAAGAATAGAACCGCCTAAGAAAGAAAGGAGGCCCGCGCAGGCAATCATATTCTTTTATTACACCATACCCGTATAAAAGAGAAGAGATTTCACCACCGCCGTGTACAATCGGTACACGGCCCGCAAAGAAAAGAGGTATATTTATGAGTAATAGTCCCGAAAAGAAGGGCATGGGCGCCATTGACTTCTTCTGCATTGGTTTCGGCGCTATCGTCGGTGTCGGCTGGGCTGTTTCCATCAACGGTTGGATGAGCAGCTGCGGCGGCCCCGTTCCCGCATCTCTTGGTTATCTGATGGTTCTGCTGATCATGGTCCCCTTCGGCCTGGTCTACGCTGAGCTGGTTCCCATGCTGCCCGTCGCAGGCGGCGGCTCTGCATTCGCTTATGCAGCCTTCGGTGAGAAGATCTCCTTCCTGTCCGGCTGGGCTGCATTCGGTGCATTCGTGGCAATCATTCCCTGGGAAGCAATCCAGGTCACTGACGTTCTGGCTTACATGTTCCCCGTCCTGACTGCCGGCGATCCCATGTATGAGGTTATGGGCTCCCCCATCTACCTGACCACCATCATCATTGGTACTATCTTTACCATCCTGCTGTTCCTGCTGAACAAGAAGGGCCTGTCCTCTGCAGCAGTTCTGCAGAAGTTCCTGTGCATCTTCCTGGTTGCTGCTGCTATCATCGGCGCTGTCGCTGGTCTGATCGGCGGTAACATGGAGAACCTGCAGCCCATCTATGCTCCCGCTGAAGGCGCTTCCCACGGCAACCTGATCGGCGGCGCATTCGGCATCCTGTGCACCGCAGCATTCTTCCTGGCTAGTTTCGAGACCATC
>JAFVUT010000005.1 GCA_017502545.1 Ruminiclostridium sp. | reverse complement strand
GGTCGTTTCCCGTGATCACAACCTCTGAGATCCTCCAAACCATCAACATGTTCGACCAGCAGCACCTGGATGTCCGCACCATCACCATGGGCATCTCCCTGCTGGACTGCGCCGACCCCGATCCCAAGGCCGCCTGCCAGAAGATCTATGACAAGATCTGCCGCCGGGCGGAAAACCTGGTGGCCACCGGCCTGGACATCGAGCGGGAGTTCGGCATTCCCATCGTCAACAAGCGGGTGTCCGTGACCCCCATCTCCCTGGTGGCCGCCGCCAGCCGGTGCCATGACTATGTCCCCTTCGCCGCTGCCCTGGACCGGGCCGCCAAGACCGTGGGCATCAACTTCATCGGCGGCTTCTCTGCCCTGGTCCAGAAGGGCTTTACCGAGTCTGACCGGAAGCTCATCGCCTCCATCCCCGAGGCTCTGGCCACCACCGACGTGGTGTGCTCCTCCGTGAACGTGGGCTCCACCAAGGCGGGCATCAACATGGATGCCGTGGCCGAGATGAGCCGTATCCTGAAACAGACCGCCGCCCTCACCGCCGACTCCGGCGGCTTCGGCTGCGCCAAGCTGGTGATCTTCGCCAACGCCGTGGAGGACAACCCCTTCATGGCCGGTGCCTTCCACGGTGTAGGGGAACCCGAGACCGTGGTCAGCGTGGGCATCTCCGGCCCCGGCGTGGTCCACTACGCCCTGAAGCAGGTCCCCGGCCAGCCCTTTGACGTGGTGGCTGAGACCATCAAGAAGACCGCCTTCCGCATCACCCGTATGGGTCAGCTGGTGGCCCAGGAGGCCTCCAAGCGTCTGGGTGTCCCCTTCGGCATCGTGGACCTGTCCCTGGCTCCCACCCCTGCCGTGGGCGACTCCGTGGCCCGCATCCTGGAGGAGATGGGCCTGGAGGTCTGCGGCACCCACGGCACCACCGCCGCTCTGGCCCTGCTGAATGACGCGGTCAAGAAGGGCGGTGTCATGGCCTCCAACCACGTGGGTGGTCTGTCCGGCGCTTTCATTCCTGTCAGTGAAGACGAGGGCATGATCGCCGCCGCCCGGATGGGGGCTCTCCAGCTGGACAAGCTGGAGGCCATGACCTGCGTGTGCTCCGTGGGTCTGGACATGATCGCCGTCCCCGGAGACACCTCTGCCGAGACCCTCTCTGCCATCATCGCAGACGAGGCCGCCATCGGTATGGTGAACGCCAAGACCACTGCCGTCCGCATCATTCCCGCCCCCGGCAAGGTGGTGGGTGATATGGTGGAGTTCGGCGGCCTGCTGGGCTCTGCCCCCGTGATGGCCGTCCATCCCTTCTCCAGCAAGGACTTCATCTGCCGGGGCGGAAGAATTCCCGCACCTATGCAGAGTTTGAAGAACTGATTCGAAAAGCGCTGCCTCATCCTCTCACCCCGAGAGGTCCTATCCCTTTGGTTCGCCCTCTCAGTCACGGCTTCGCCGTGCCAGCTCTCCCAAAGGGAGAGCCAAGCGAATCAAAAGCCTCGCAGAGTTTCGCCGTCGCAACGGCGAAATCAAGTCAAGTCCGTTTTCTGGCGCGACATGTGCGTGCCAGAAAACTCTTCTCGGCCTGCCAGTGTGCCCATAGGGCGCGCGCAGCAGGCC
>JAFVUT010000034.1 GCA_017502545.1 Ruminiclostridium sp. | reverse complement strand
TCCTGGACCCGGTCCAGGTGAAGGAGGAAGCCGAAGAGGCCCTTGTGGCCGGTGCCCTCAAAGCGACGGGCCAGCTCGTAAAAGGCCAGCAGGTTCTCCCGGCGCTTCTCCCCGCCGGGCATGGCGGCGAAAATTTCCAAGAGGTCGGTCCGGCGGTACAGGTCCCACAGGATCTGATGACTGGACTTTTCCCCCGCCCCAAAGCGCAGGGCTTCCAGGTCGGTCAGGAAGGCCTGACAGTCTTCCATGCCCTGTTCCGCAGCGGCACAGAGGGCGGTGTAGAAATCCCCCTCTGCGGCGGCTCGGATCTCGGCCAGACGATCTCCCGTAAAGCCGCAGACCGGGGACCGCAGGACGGCCACCAGGGGGATATCCTGCCGGGGATTGTCCAGGATCTGGAGCCAGGACAGGGCCACGGAGATCTCGGTGGTCTGGAAGAAGTCTCCCCCCTCCTCGGCCGACCAGCCCACCCCCTGCTCCTCCAGGGCCAGGGTATAGAAGTGGCGCACGGGGCCGGGGGACCGGAGAAGGATGGCCATGTCGTCAGGCCGGAGGGGACGGGTCCCCCCTGCCCCGCCGGACACGGGGAAGCCGCCGTCCAGCAGGGCCTTGATCTCTTTGGCCACGAACCGGGCCTCCAGGTAGTTTTTGTTCTGCTTGTCCTCCACCAGGGCGGGGTCTTCCGAGAAGTCCAGCACGTGGAACTCGGTCTCATAGCCTGTCCCGTCCGGGAAGGTCCCCCCGGGGTAGAGGGCCTCTTCATCGGTGTAGTCCATCTCCCCCAGCTCCCGGGACATGATGTTCCGGAAGAGGTCGTTGGCGGCCTCCAGGACCTCCGGTCGGGAGCGGAAGTTTTTGGACATGGTGATCTTCCGGTCCTCCCCCTCTTTGGCCCCAGTCCAGGGGGCAAAGGTCCGGTATTTCTCTAAGAAAATGGTGGGGTCGGCCAGACGGAACCGGTAGATGGACTGCTTCACGTCACCCACCATGAAGAGGTTCCGCCCTTCCTCCGACAGGGCTTTGAAAATGGTGTTCTGGACCTGGTTGGTGTCCTGGTACTCGTCCACCATGATCTCAGCGTACTGGCTCCCCCACTGACGGGCCAAATCGGTGGGCTGACCGTTTTCATCCACCAACAGGCGGACGGCGTAATGCTCCAGGTCGGAGAAGTCCAGGAGGGACTTCTTTCCTTTGGCCTGGTCGTAGGCTTGGGAGAAATCCTCCACCAGGGAGATCAGGCCGCTCATGGCCGGAGCCACCAGGGCCATGTCGTCCAGAAGCTCCCGGGAAGGGCTGGCAAACTGCTTGGTAAGGCCGGTGGTGACCTTCTTGCACCGCTCCCGGATGGACTTGATCTGCTCCTGGGCGGCCACATCCTCCACCCCCCGGGCACCCCCCAGGCGGGGGTAGTCCACGGTGAGCCGGGCGGCTTCGTCCCAGCTCCGGGAGAGGGCACCGGCCAGATCCTCCAGGTCGGCCAGGGTGGACCGGAGGCTGGGCAGATAGGCCTTTTCCAGGACAGGGTCCCCCTCTGCCAGGTCACAGGCCCGCTCCATCTGGCCCGCCCAGTAGTCCACGGTCTCCCGGGCATCCTCCAGCAGGAGTCTGCCCCAGGGGGTCTGGCCCACATCGGTGATGCCGGTCAGGTCCAGAGCGGCCCGCTGCTCCTCCAGCCAGGCGATGGGGTCGGGGTAGCTCTGGGTCTTGCCGTAGACATCCAGGGCGATCTCCACCAGACGGCTGTCGTCCCGTCCGGCGGTGAGAACATCCAGGAGCTTGGCAAAGTCCCCCTCGGGGTCCACGTTCTCGTACCGCTCCTCCAGGACCTGGTCCAGGGTGCGGTTCATAAGGACCTGGGCCTCCTCGTCCTCGCAGAGGGCGAAGTCGGCAGGCAGGTCCAGCAGGTGCCCCCACTGGCGCAGGAGGACGGTGCAGAAAGCATGGATGGTGGAAATTTGCGCTTTATACAGCAGGGCGGTCTGACGGCGCAGGTGGGCGTTCTCCGGCTGGAGAGCCAGGGCCTCGGCGATCTCCCTGGCGATGCGCCCCCGCAGTTCCTCGGCGGCGGCCCGGGTGAAGGTGATGATGAGGAACTCATCCACATTCTTCCCTTCTGTGAGGATCCGGTCCAGGAGCCGTTCCACCAGGACACGGGTCTTGCCGGAGCCTGCGGCGGCGGAGACCAGAAGACCTCCCCCCCGGTTCTTCACCACCGCTTCCTGTTCAGGTGTCCGCTTCACGGCCATGGCCTTCCCCTCCCTCCTCCTTCTGGGCCAGCCAGCCCCAGAATTCGCTGTTCTTCACCGATGGGATCCATCGGACCTTGTCTTGCTTCTCTTCAAACTGGCAGGCCCGGAAGAACTCGCAGTACTGACAGGCGTTCTTGTTGGGGCCTCGCCAGAAGGGGTCTGCGTCGATGTTGCCGGCGGCGATCTCCCGGCAGATATCTTTCAGGATGTGCTGGGTGTGCTTCTTGAGCCTGCCCAGCTTTTCGGCGGAGACCAGGGCCTCGCCGGTGATCTTGCCCGTGCGGCTGTTGACCTTTAAGGGAAGGAAGCGGATGCCGCTCTCCTTGTGTTCCATGGCCTCCAGGACTTCCTCGTCCTCCAGGACCAGGCCCCGGCGGACCAGCTCCCTGTCCATGAGGCTTTGGCGGGCAGATTCGTCCATGTCCCGGCTGCCCGAGATGACGGCCTCCCGGGCGGGGAGGTAGAGGACACCGGCAGGAAGGGTTTCCACCCCAAAGAGGGGGCCGCCCTTCTCCTCCAGGGTGAAGAGGTAGAGGAGCATCTGCAGGCCCAGGCCGTTCCACACCTCGGTGAGATCGAAGGACTTTCGGCCGGTCTTGTAGTCCACCACCCGCAGGTAGAGGCGGCCGTCCTTCACCCAGCCGTCCACCCGGTCCACGAAGCCCGAGATCCGCAGGGTCACATCCCCCTCCCGGATCTCCACCGGGGGCAGGTCCTTGCCGTAGCCGAAGCCCAGCTCAAAGGCGATGGGCTGGAAGTCGGAAGCCCGCAGCTCGGCGGCTACGTTTTCCACCACCGCCTGAACGCTCTTTTGCAGGCGGCGGAAGAGGTATTTGAAGCGGGGAGTCTGGTGCTCCATGCCCCCCAGTTCATTGAAAATGTAATCCCTCACCACCTGCTGGGTCAGGTCCCTGATGTCCTGGTGGGTGCATGTCCGGATGCCCCCACGGTCCCGGACGGCTTTCAACACGTGTTCCAGGACGTAGTGGACGAAGGTGCCGTACTCGGGGGCGTGGAAGCCCGCCGGGCGGCGGTCCTTGGCTCCCAGACCATACCGGAGGAAGTAGGCGAAGTGGCAGGACTTATACTGATCCATCCGGGAGGCCGACATGGCCACCTTCTCCCCATACAGGGCCTTGACAGCCTTGGGAGAGAGCCTGCCCCGCTCCCACCGGGCGGCCCGGTCCAGACGACGGAAGGAGGCGGCAAAGTCCTCCCGGTCCTCCAGGGCCTCCCGGGCCTCCGGCAGACGGGCGGCCACAGCCCGAAGCTGGTCGGGGGAGGGCCGAAGCTGCGGGGCCTGTTCCGCCCGGGGGAAGAGGGTCCGCAGGGACTCCACCAGGAAGGAGGGCCGTTTCTCGCCCCCGCTCTCTCCGGCGGCGGGCCAGGTCACACAGAGCATTTCCTCGGGCTTGGTACAGGCGGTGTAGACGATGGTCTCTTCACGGCTGAGCTTTTCCTCCATCCGGGGGGCCAGCTCCAGGCCGTAGTCCTCCAGCAGCTCCCGGTCCCGATCGGTGAGGAGGCCCCCGCCGGGGGTCACCAGGGGGATGGAGCCGTCGTCGGCTCCCAGGAGGAAGAGGACCCTGCAGGTCCGGTTGGACAGCCGCTGGGCGTCACCGGCAGTGACACGATCCAGGGAGGCCGGGATGGAGCCCACGGAATACCGGGACAGCAGGAGCTTCAGCAGGCGGGCAAACTCAGAGAAGTCCACCTCCATCTCTCCCAGGAGGGCGGTGCACTGCTCCAGGCCCTGGCAGAAAATCTCCCACAGCTGTCCCGCCTGACGGGCCAGCTCGGGCTCACCCTGATCCAGGAGTCGGGCGGTGCGGGCCTCCAGAGCCTCGGGTGCGCCAATGTCTTCCAGGAAGGTGTACAGGGCAAGGACCTGGTCCCGGACGGGCTTGGTGGGGGTCTTGGCCAGGGCAGTCAGGGGGCCCATGACCCGTACCCGCAGGCCGTTCAGCTCCTCCAGAAGGGCCTGGGCCCCTTCCCGGAAGGTTTGATGGTAGCCATCGGGGTGCATGGTCCAGGGATGGTCCAGCGGCTCCCCCAGATGTTCCAGGTGAGGACGTAGTTTTCCAGCTTGTCGCACTCCTCCGGGGTGAGTCCGGCCAAACCGGTCTTCAGGTAGCGGAACATATCCTCGTAGGCGTAACCCCCGTTCACACAGTCCATGGCGGCGGTGATGAGGGTGAATATGGGCTTTTGCAGAATGTCGGTCATGTCCGACTGGAAGAGGGGAATGTGGTACTCAGAGAAGATCCCCTCCAGGTGTTCCCAGTACCGGTCCATGGTCCGGGCGGAGAGGGCGATGTCCCGGTAGCGGACGGCGCCGGACCGGACCAGGTTTCGGATCTCACCGGCGGCCCAGCGGACCTCCTCCCGGGGAGTGGGGAGATTGGCCAGGACCACCCGCCGGTCCTCCCCTTCATAGGGGGTCTTGCGGGGGGCGAAGAGGTTCTCCTCCAGATGGGCCAGGGCTTCCGGCCGAGGATGGGTGCAGATCAGCCGTTCCTCCTCCACAGGGACCCCGGCCCTGGCGGCCAGTCGCTTCACCCAGGCCATGGTCTTTTGGGCAGGGGCGAAGACCCCCTCCTCCCCTTCCCGTTCCCCATAGGTGAGGGTCAGGGTGACGGAGTGGGCCTGTTTCAATATCTGCTCCAGGACCAGCCCCTGCTGGGGGGTGAAGTCGGTGAAGCCGTCCAGGTAGACATCTTTGTTTTTGAAATAGGGGTAGCCCTTCAGCTTTTCCGCCAGACGGGTGAGCCGGTCTCTGGGGTCCAGGCTCCCCCGGGCGGTCATGGCCTCGTAGGCCCCAAAGATGAGGCCCAGGTCCCGGAGCTTTTCCCCCTCCAGGCCCTCGGTCTCCTCCCCCACCTGGGCCAGGTGGGCCCCGGTGACGCGGCAGCTCTTCAGCTCGTCCATGGTGGTCAGGAGACTGGAGAGGAACTCCGGCTTCCGGGAGGGCATGGCGTAGACCGTCAGGTTCCCGCTCACCGCCTTCAGGGCGGCGTACATGACCAGGAGGCGGCCGCCCTCATCCAGAACGGTCCGGGCACCGCCTCCGGCCAGGGAGAGGACCCGGTTTTCCAGACGGGTGAAGGAGAGGACCTCTCCATAGAGGCCCCCTCTGCTGCCGTTCTCCTGGCAGAACCGCCGCTCGGTCTCAAAGGAGGCCTGCTCGGGGACCAGAAGAAGCTGGGGACGGTGCGCCCCTTCCATTTTCATGCGGCGGAAGACCTGGGTGGTCTTGCCGTATCCGGCTCGGCCGGTGACGATGCGGAGCATGGCCGCACCTCCCTCACTCTTTTAGTACACGAAGGCGTTCCCTTCGTTTCTCACGATGGCTTCCCACTGGTTGAACTCGGCCGTGTTGGCCCAGTCGTAGTTGGTGGCGTTCTGGGCATCCTGGGCGTTGGGGGTGTAACGCCAGCGCATGAGCTCCCCTTCATAGAAATAGAACCGGTGGGCATCCTGGGCCTCATAGTAGGCAAAGATCAGCTCCTGGTTCTCGTAGTAGTAATACCGGCTGTAGTCTATGCCCCAGGCACCCCGGGGGACGATGACGCACTTCAGGTCCCACTCATTGTAGTACATATTGATGCCTTCCTGTTCCACCACCACCGACCAGCGGTCCATGTTGGCCACGGTGTCGTTGTAGATGGCACGGATGCGGCTGACCTCACTCTCCACATCAAAGGCGGGGTACTCGCTGTCCCCCTCCTGGACCTGGGGCTGCTGGGGCTGGGGGGCAGTGGGCTGCTGGACGGCAGGCTTTTCCCCCTCCTGGGACTGGGTCTGCTCCTGCACAGTGGTCTGCTCTGCCAGGTCATCCTCCAGCATGTAGATGCGCATGGCCATGACACCGAACACGCCGCCAATGATGAGGGCAGCGATGAGGCCAATGACGATGCCGATGACAGTTCCTTTTTTCATGGGATGTTCTCCTCTCTCTTTTGTTAGGCGAGTACGGGATGGGGCTCTGTATGGGGTATCGCAGGTCCCGGGATGTAGGGGATCCAGCAGCAAGCTCTCCCTCCGGGAGAGCTGTCATCGAAGATGACTGAGAGGGCAAATAACTGCCGATCCAGCACCACCGAAACAAATCAGCCCTCTCCGTCTCGCCTTTCGGCGAGCCACCTCTCCCAGAGGGAGAGGTTTTTCCATGCTCCCCAAAGGCTGCAGAATACTGCACAGGCCTGCCGGGATCGGCAGGCCTGTTTTGGTTTTTTCTCGAAAATTACAGGGAATCCTGAGAACCCAGGACGTTGATGATCTTGTCCTTCACCAGGTCCTTCACGCACTGACGACCAGCCTTCAGGTAGCTTCTGGGGTCGAAGTTGGCGGGGTCCTTGATGAGCTGCTCACGGACACCGGCGGTCATGGCCAGGCGCAGGTCGGAGTCGATGTTGATCTTGCAGACGGCCATGGAGGCAGCCTGACGGAGCTGATCCTCGGGCACGCCGATGGCATCCTTCAGCTGGCCGCCGTTGGCGTTGATGGTCTCCACATACTGGGGGGTGACGGAGGAGGCACCGTGGAGGACGATGGGGAAGCCGGGCAGTCTCTTGGAGATCTCCTCCAGAATGTCGAAGCGCAGCTGGGGGTTGGTGCCGGGCTTGAACTTGAAGGCGCCGTGGCTGGTGCCGATGGCGATGGCCAGGCTGTCCACACCGGTGGCACGGACGAACTCCTCCACCTGGTTGGGGTCGGTGTAGGAGGACTCCTCGGCGGAGACGTTCACGTCGTCCTCGATGCCGGCCAGACGGCCCAGCTCACCCTCAACCACAACGCCGCGGGCATGGGCGTAGTCAACGACCTTCTTGGTCAGGGCGATGTTGTCCTCAAAGGAGTGCTTGGAGCCGTCGATCATAACGGAGGTGAAGCCGCCGTCGATGCAGGCCTTGCAGATCTCAAAGTCCTCGCCGTGGTCCAGGTGCAGGGCGATGGGCAGGTCGGTGTCGGCAATGGCGGCCTCCACCAGCTTCATCAGGTACTCGTGCTTGGCGTACTTGCGGGCACCGGCAGAAACCTGGAGGATGACGGGGGAGTTGGTCTCACGGGCTGCCTCGGTGATGCCCTGGACGATCTCCATATTGTTGACGTTGAAAGCGCCGATGGCGTAACCGCCCTCGTAGGCCTTCTTGAACATTTCAGTGGTAGTAACTAACGGCATGATGACCGCTCCTTTCAAAAAATCCAGATAAATCATTTTACCAACAATCATTCATAATTGCAAGTCTCGCCCGTGTATGTTATGATATTTGTAACTGAACAAATTTCAACCCACTGCGAGATTACATAAACATCAGGAGGTATCCCCTATGGAAAATCTGAAGGGCGCATGCATCATCGGCCAGTCCGGCGGCCCCACCTGCGTCATCAACGCCAGCGCACAGGGCGTCATCCAGACCGCTCTGGCCAACGAGAACATCACCCGTGTCCTGGGCGCTGCCCACGGCATCAAGGGCGTGCTGGCCGACCAGCTCTATGACATGAGCCAGGAGGACCCCGCCGAGCTGGACCTGCTCCAGTTCACCCCCTCCTCCGCTCTGGGCTCCTGCCGCTACAAGCTGGCTGACCCCGACGTGGACGACACCGACTACCAGCGCATCCTGGAGATCTTTAAGAAGTACGACATTCGCTACTTCTTCTACAACGGCGGCAACGACTCCATGGACACCTGCAACAAAATCAGCAAGTATATGCAGCGTGTGGGTTACCCCTGCAACATCATGGGCGTGCCCAAAACCATCGACAACGACCTGAGCGGCACCGACCACTGCCCCGGCTTCGCCAGCGCCGCCAAGTACATCGCCACCTCCTGCATGGAGCTGTACCAGGATGCCCGGGTCTATGACACCGGCACCGTGGTCATCGTGGAGATCATGGGCCGTCACGCCGGCTGGCTGGCAGGCGCTGCCGGTCTGGCCTCCTGGGCCGGTTCCGGTCCCGATCTGGTGTACCTGCCCGAGGTGGACTTCGACATGGACCAGTTCCTGGCTGACGTGAAGAAGATCTATGAGGAGAAGGGCAACTGCCTGGTGGCCGTCTCCGAGGGCATCCACTATGCTGACGGCACCTTCGTCTCCGAGGCCAAGACCTCCGCCACCGACGGCTTCGGCCATGCCCAGCTGGGCGGTCTGGCCGCTATGCTGGCTGACGTGGTCAAGGCAAAGATGGGCGTGAAGGTCCGGGGCATCGAGCTGTCTCTGCTCCAGCGCTGCGGCTCCCACCTGGCCTCCAAGACCGACGTGGAGGAGGCTTACCTGGTGGGCAAGACCGCCGTGGAGGCTGCCGTGGCCGGTATGACCGACCACATGGTGGGCCTGGACTGCGTCCGCGACGAGACCGGCTACCACTGCCAGGCCAAGCTGGTCCCCCTGAGCGAGGCCGCCAACACCGAGCGCAAGGTCCCCCGCGAGTGGATCAACGCCGCCGGCAACAACGTGGAGCAGGGCTTCATCGACTACGCTCTGCCTCTGGTCCAGGGCGAGACCGTCCGTCCTCTGGAGAACGGCCTGCCCCGTTTCGCCAAGCTGAAGAAGGTCCTCACCACCGAGATGGACTGAGGTTCCTGACCTACGTAGTTCGTAATCGGTAGGTTACAATCCCTCAGTCAGCTTCGCTGACAGCTCCCTTTACACAAGGGAGCCTTGAGGTTTGCACTCGCCTCAGCCTCCCTTGTGCAAAGGGAGGTGGCTCGCCGTCAGGCGAGACGGAGGGATTGTAGCCCCGAAGGATTCCTTCAACCTATGACAGAAGAAAAGCTGCCGCATCATGCGGCAGCTTTTTTCACATACTAGGGGAAAATCCGTAAAGGAGGCTATGGGATGAATCATTTACAGGGGCAGACCAGCCCCTATCTCCGTCAGCACGCCCACAACCCCGTGGACTGGTACCCCTGGTGTCAGGAGGCCTTCGAGAAGGCCCAAAGCGAGGACAAGCCCATCTTTCTCAGCATCGGCTACAGCACCTGCCACTGGTGCCACGTGATGGAGCGGGAGAGCTTTGAGGATCAGCAGGTGGCCGAGCTTCTCAACCGGGACTTCGTCTCCATTAAGGTGGACCGGGAGGAACGGCCGGACATCGACAGCCTCTACATGGCGGTCTGTCAGGCCTTTACGGGCAGCGGCGGCTGGCCCACCACCCTCTTCCTCACCCCCGACCAGCGGCCCTTCTTCGCCGGGACCTACTTCCCAAAAGAGCACCAGCGGGGCCTGCCGGGGCTCCTCCAGCTCCTGCCCGCCATCCGCCGGGCCTGGGACCACGACCGGGACAAGCTCCTGGCCCAAAGCCGGGAGGTGATGGACCTTCTCCGGGAGGAGCGGCCCCAGAGGGAAGCCTCCTCCCACAGGGACATCCGCCGAAAGGCCCTGGAACAATGGCGGTCGGCCTTCGACCCGGTGTGGGGCGGATTTGGCTCGGCCCCCAAGTTCCCCATGGGTCACAGTCTTCTGGCCCTTCTGACCCTGGGAGAAAAGACCGGAAACAAGCCCGCCGCGGCCATGGCCCTGAAGACCCTGGAGCAGCTCTATCGGGGCGGGATCTTCGACCACATCGGGGGCGGGTTCTCCCGGTACTCCACCGACCGGCAGTTCCTCATTCCCCACTTTGAAAAGATGCTCTACGACAATGCCCTTCTCATCCTGGCCTACTGCAAGGCCTGGTCGGTGACCAGACGGGAGCTCTTCCGGCAGGTGGCCAGGCAGACGGCAGACTATGCCATCCGGGAGCTTACCCTCTCATCCGGGGCCTTCGTCAGCGCCCAGGATGCCGACAGCGGCGGAGAGGAGGGAAGTTTCTATGCTATACGCCCGGAAGAAGTCCTCTCTGTCCTGGGGCGGGAGAAGGGGACCCGGTTCAACCAGCGGTATCATATCACCGACCAGGGGAATTTTTTCGGGGGCAGCATCCCCAACCTCCTCCAGGAGGAGGACCTGACGGGGGACTGCCAGGACTGCCTGGTCCCTCTGCGCAACTGGCGCAAGGCCCGGGCTCCCCTCCACCGGGACGACAAGGTCATCACCGGCTGGAACGGCCTCATGATCGGAGCCCTGGCCTGGCTCTACCGGGTCACCGGGGAGGAGGGCTATCTCACCGCCGCCCAAAACGCCGCAGGATATCTGAAAAAGTACCACAAGAAAGGAAATGACCTGCTGGCCTCCAGCCTGGATGGAAAACCCGGACCCAGGGCCTTTCTGGATGACTATGCCTTCCTGGCCTTCGGCCTGCTGGCCCTCTATGAGGTGACAGGAGAAAAGGTCCTCCTGGACCGGGTGAAGAGTCTCTGCCAAACCGTCCTGGCCGACTTCCCCGACCAGAGCAGAGGGGGATTCTTCCTCACCAACCGGGAGGGGGAACCCCTCATCCTCCGGCCCAAGGAAGCAGCAGACGGGGCTCTTCCCAGCGGGAACACGGTGATGGCCTGGGTGCTGGTCCGTCTGGCCCACCTCACCGGGAAGGAGGACTGGGACAAGGCCGCCGAAGCTCAGCTGGACTTTCTGGCAGGGCAGGCCGCTCGCTACCCCACCGCCTACCCGGTCTATCTCCTGGCTGCCCTGGAATGGGAGCAGCCTCCGGAGGAGGTCACCGTGTCCGCCCCCACCAGGGAGGATCTGCCGCCCCAGCCCTGGCCCTTCCCTCTGGATGCGGTGGTGAATCTCCTGGAGAAGCCCACCCGGGAGCATCCGTTGGTGAACGGTCAGACCACCTATTACGTCTGCCGGGACCATACCTGTCAGCCGCCCAGGAATTTGTATTCGTGACGCAAAAAAGACCGCCCGCAGGCGGTCTTTTTTAACCTCTCCCTCCGGGAGAGGTGGCACGGCAAAGCCGTGACGGAGAGGGCGGAACGTCACGCACAGATGTGCTCCATCCTTTCCGGCAGTCAAACCCTTCGGCATATGTTCGCCCTCTCAGTCGCCTTCGGCGCCAGCTCTCCCAGAGGGAGAGCTTTTTCTCATCTCACCCCTTGGGAATAAGAAGCATCTGGCCCGGCCAGACCTCTCCCGAGGTCAGGCCGGTGGCCTCCATGATCTCCCCTTCCGTGGAGAGGCAGTCTCTGGCCACATCCCACAGGGTCTCCCCGGGGCGGACCGCCCGGATGATCACCGAGGGGACAGCCCCGGTCGTTTCCCGCTTCTCCCCCAGTGTCACCCGGGTGATGACGGGGATGGTCCCGGCCTCCAGAGCGGTCCAGCGGACCGCCAGCAGGCCGCTCACCTCCACCCCAACGGGGGTCTGGGCGGCAGTGGGGACCCGAAGGAGCTCCACGCGACAGGTGAGGTCCTTCTCCCCCAGGCCGGGGATACGGTGCTCGGCCCGGGTCACGGAGCCCAGGCTGGCCGGGCCGTCCTCCCCTCGATACAGGACAACCCATCGGACCTCCTGGCTGATCACCCAGTCCTCCCCCTCCCGGCGCTGGTCCCGACGGCCCAGGCGGGCCTGGACCCCCAGGATCTCCACCACAGTCCCGGTGCTCTCCATCACACAGCGGAGGGGGACCTGGTCCTCGCTGGACCCGGCCACGGACCGCAGGGGGACCTGACCGGTCTCGGTCCGGATCTCCCAGGCCGTGCTGTAGAGGTCGGCCAGGACGGGGACCTGGACCTCCTTCTCCAGAACCGCCTGGGCCTGGATGTCCAGCTCAGCCTGGATGAGCCGGGGTTCCTCGGGGTCCAGGGTGCACTTCACATCGCTGAAATACAGGGCCATGGTGCAGAGGGCATCCTCGCTGTCCTCCCCGGCATCCATGAGCTGAGAGTAGGGCAGGCGGAACTCCCCGGGATACAGGGACCCGTCCTCCCCCCGGAGAAGGAGGGTCAGCTGGGCCTCCCCCTTGAAGACCAGCTTGGTGCCGATGACCCGGGCCTCGGTGCAGGTGCATTCCGCCCGGACGGCCAGGATGGCCTGGGGATCGGGACAGCCCGCCGGCAGGGTGAGGCCGTCGGAATAGGAGAAGGACTTCTCCTGGACGGCTGCGGTCACCAGGCTCCGATACTCTCCGGGCTTCTGGCGGAGGGCGTAGGTCTCCCCCTCCTCCCCGTAGCAGGCCAGGGAGAGGGCATCGGGGTGCCAGGCCTCCACCGCCACCTCCCAGCTGGCCCGGACCAGGACCTTGCGGGGGTTGAGCAGGTGGACATCCACCCCCAGGAGCCGGGGCTCTGCCCGGAGGAGGCACCGCCGGGTCACCTGGGGCAGGTCAGGAGAGGCAGAGAAGGGCAGGGTGGCCTCCATGGTTTGGATGTCCCCCTCCCCCTCCGGCTGGTAGAGGAGGTTCACCCGGATGAGGCCGGAGAATTCTCCCCGCCCCTCCTGGGGCTCCTTCCGCTGGAGGAGGATCCTCCCCTGGCTGTCCAGGACCTGCCAGATGTCCGGGCAGGCATCCGGGACGATGCATTCCGCCGTCTCCTCATGTTCCAGGGTGGTGCGGCAGACGGCTTGCCAGCACCGGACAGTCTCTCGCCGGAGTTCCAGTTCCATAGTCGTGACCATTCCTTTCGGGTAAGTAGTTGTATCACAGACTATGCCGAGCCCCCGGGGATTAGTCCTCCTTTTTCATGCGAAAGATCTTTTTCAGCACCCCGGCCAGGGCCTTGGGGGGATTGACGATCACCATTTTCATGTTGGAAACCTCCTTCCCGGGCATAGAAAAACCCACCTGCTTCAGTTTATTCCGAAGCAGGCGGGTTCGTGTGTCATGGTATCTTTGCAACAGCTCCAGCCAAGGCTCCCTTGTGCAAAGGGAGGCTTAGGGAATCTCATGCACTGAAACTTTCGAGATCGTACGAAAACTTATCCTTTGGGATTTTCCCAGGGCTTGTTCTCCTTGGCCAGCTCGTACAGCCGGACGTAGCTCCGGTGGCGGCTGGGCTGGATCTCCCCGGCCTTCAGGGCGGCCAGGACGGCGCATCCCTTCTCCTTCACGTGGGCGCAGCCGATGAAGCGGCACTGGTCCAGATAGGGCTTGAACTCCCGGAAGGTGTGCTGGAGGACTTCCTTCTCCCGGATCTCCCCCTTGTCGGTGTCGAAGGCAGAGAAGCCAGGGGTGTCGGCGATAAGGCCGCCGGAGACGGAAAAGAGCTCCACATGGCGGGTGGTGTGGCGGCCGCGGCCCAGCTTCTCGCTGATCTCTCCCGTGGCGATGCCGAAGTCGGGCTGGAGGGCATTGAGGATGCTGGACTTGCCCACGCCGGA
>JAFVUT010000033.1 GCA_017502545.1 Ruminiclostridium sp. | reverse complement strand
GCGTGCCGGAAAACACTTCTCGGCCTGTCAGTGTGCCCAACGGGCGCGCGCAACAGGCCGCAAGCCCCACTGTCGGAAAAGGCTTGCCTTTTTCGACAGGCAAGAAAGCCCCGCTCGAAATCGAGCGGGGCTTTTGGCGTTTATGCGGTCAATAGTTCTTCCAGTCTGGCCCGGATGAGGGCCATCATTTTGCTGTTTTCAGGCATTTCCTTGTAGTCTCCGGGCTGGCAGATCATGGCCAGGTCTTCGGAGAAGTAGCCCTCCTCATACACATCGATGCCGGCCTGGTTCAGGCAGTCGGCAAAGCGCATGAGGGCCTCGTTGCCGTCCAGCTCGCCCCGCTTCTTCAGGGCGCCCGCCCAGGCGGCCATGGTGGCCAGGGGGTTGGAGGACATGGCCTCCCCCTTCTGGTACCGGCGGTAGTGGTCGGTGATGGTTCCGTGGGCGGCCTCGTACTCGAAGTTGCCGTCTGGGCTTACCAGCACGCTGGTCATCATGGGCAGGGAGCCCGAAGCGGCGGCGATGAGGTCGCTCATCACGTCGCCGTCGTAGTTCTTGCAGGCCCAGATGATGCCCCCCTGGGAGCGGATGACCTTGGCGGCCACGTCGTCGATGAGGGCGTAGCGGTAGTTGAGACCGGCGGCCTGGAACTGGTCCTTGTACTCCTCCTCGTAGACCTTCTGGAAGAGGAGCTTGAAGGTCTGGTCGTAGTCCTTGGAGATGGTGTCCTTGGTGGAGAACCACAGGTCCTGGCCCACCGCCAGGGCGTAGGTGAAGCAGCTCCGGGCGAAGGAGAGGATGGAGGCATCCCGGTTGTGCATCCCCTGGATGACACCGGGGC
Source organism: Ruminiclostridium sp. (assembly GCA_017502545.1). Classification (GTDB taxonomy): domain Bacteria; phylum Bacillota; class Clostridia; order Oscillospirales; family Oscillospiraceae; genus Evtepia. Next base: position 3,395 of record JAFVUT010000033.1, on the reverse strand, counting down.
CGGTGAAGTCAAAAATGGTCTGGCGGGAGGTCTCGTTGCCGTTCTCATCGGTAAAGACCAGCTCGGCCTTGCCCGCACCGGGCACCCGGTACTCCACCGCCTTGTAGATGTCGCCGTAGGCGTGGCGGGCGATGGTGATGGGCTTCTTCCAGCAGGATACCACCGGCTGGACGTTGGACAGGAGGATGGGAGCCCGGAAGACCGTGCCGTCCAGAGCCGCCCGGATGGTGGCGTTGGGGGACTTCCACATCTGCTTCAGGCTGTACTCCTCCATCCGCTGGAGGTTGGGGGTGATGGTGGCGCACTTGACACCCACGTGGAGCCGCTTGATGGCTTCGGCGGCCTGGAGGGTCACCTGGTCCTCGGTGGCATCCCGGTTGGGGAGGGAGAGGTCGTAGTACTCGGTGTTCAGCTCCACGAAGGGCTCAATGAGCTCCTGTTTGATCATGGACCAGAGGACCCGGGTCATCTCGTCCCCGTCCATCTCCACGATGGGGTTGGGCATTTTGATCTTTTCCATGATTGGCTCCTCCTCACTTGTTTTGAGAAGCGTAATGATTCATCAGGCAGCCGGTGAGCAGCAGCTCCCGCTCCTCGGCTGTGGTGTTTTTCAGGTAGAAGGTGATCTCCTTCACGCCGTCAGCGGTTACCGCCTGGGCGGGGAAGGTGTCGTCCCCGGCCAGGACCTTGGCCCTAATGTCCGGGACGTAGATGAAGTCTCCGGGCTGGCAGGGGAATTCCGCGTCCTCGGCCAGGGTGAAGGGCATCATGCCCCAGTTGACGCAGTTGGAGCGGTAGCGCTTGGTGGCGAACTCGTAGCAGATGTTGGCGCAGCCCCCCAGGACTCTCTGGCAGGAGGCGGCCTGCTCACGGGCAGAGCCGTCACCGGGCTTGTTGGCAAAGAGGACGGAGCCGATCTGGGTGTTGGCCAGGGCGTTTTCCTCCAGACCCAGGGCCTCCAGGGCGGCCTTCACCGCAGGGGTAGCCTCGCCGGTCTGACGGGTCTTCTCCATCTCCTGGGTGGCCAGGGCACGGGGGACGTAGTCCGGGTCCCGGCGGGACAGGGCGAAGGAGGCCAGCTTCATGGGGTTGGAGCGGTAGGAGGAGGTCTCGCCGGAGGGGATCAGCTCGTCGGTGGTGGTGACGGGGTCCCGCAGGACGGAGGCCACCTGCATGAGCATATTGTCCGCCAGGGCGGGGATCTCAGGCCACTCGGCGATGTTGGGGCCGAACTTCAGCTCATAGTCTGCCTGGGGTTTCTCGTAGCCGAAGTACACCCGGCGGTCGTAGACCCGGCGGTCAAAGGTTCGCTTGCCCTGCTTGGGCTGGACGTAGGAGACCTCGGTGGCGGGAGTCAGAAGGCCGTGATTCCGGGCGGTGGCGGCGATGGAACGGGCGTCCATCAGGACCACACCGGCCAGCTGGCCGTCGCCGGGCTTGGAGCCCTCCCGGTTGGGGAAGTTGCGGGTGGTGTGGCGGATGGACAGGCCGTTGTTGGCGGGGACATCCCCTGCGCCGAAGCAGGGGCCGCAGAAGCAGGGCTTGAAGAGGGCACCGGCCTCCAGCAGGGACTGCTGGACCCCGTTGTGGATGAGCTCCAGGTTCACGGGGACGGAGGGGGGATAGATGGACAGGGAGAAGTAGCCGCTGCCCACGTCGTGGCCCTCCAGAATGGCGGCGGCCTCGGCGATGTTGTCGTACATACCGCCGGCGCAGCCTGCGATGACACCCTGGTCCACCACGATCTTGCCACCCACCAACTTGTCGGTGAGGGTCAGGCTGACCTTGCCCCCGAACTGCTCGGCGGCCTGCTTCTCCACTTCCCGGAAGATATCCCCGGCGTTGGCCATCAGTTCCCGGATGGTGTAGGCCTCGGAGGGGTGGAAGGGGAGAGCGGCCATGGGCTCCACCTTGGACAGGTCAATGGTGATCATGGCATCGTAGTAGGCACCCTCCCGGGGATGGAGCTCCTCATAGGTCTCGGGTCTGCCGTGGATGGCCAGGTACTCCTCCACCGCCCCGTCGGTCTCCCAGATGGAGGACAGGCAGGCGGTCTCGGTGGTCATCACGTCGATGCCGATGCGGTAGTCCATGGGCAGGTTCTTGATGCCGGGGCCGCAGAACTCCAGGACCTTGTTCTTCACAAAGCCGTTCTTATAGGTGGCGCCGCAGAGGGCGATGGCCACGTCGTGGGGGCCCACACCCTGAGGGGGTTCCCCGGTGAGATAGACCAGGACCACCTGGGGGGCGGCGATGTCGTAGGTGTTCTTCAGCAGCTGCTTGACGATCTCGGGGCCGCCCTCGCCCACGCCCATGGTGCCCAGAGCACCGTAACGGGTGTGGCTGTCGGAGCCCAGGATCATCCGACCGCAGCCGGACATCATTTCACGGGCATACTGGTGGATGACTGCCTGGTTGGCAGGGACGAAGTTGCCGCCGTACTTCATGGCGGCGGAGAGGCCGAAGACGTGGTCGTCCTCGTTGATGGTGCCGCCCACGGCGCAGAGGCTGTTGTGGCAGTTGGTCATCACGTAGGGGACGGGGAACTCGGTGAGGCCGGAGGCCTTGGCGGTCTGAATGATGCCCACATAGGTGATGTCGTGGGAGATGAGGCTGTCAAACTTCAGATGGAGCTGACCGGCCTCCTTCCGGAGGTTGTGGCGGCGGAAGATCTGGTAGGCGATGGTCTTTTCCCGGTCTGCAGGGGAGGCCAGGGGAGCAGGGACGGGAGCGCCCTTCTGCCAGAAGACACCGGTGTTCTGTAACTTGATCATACTATAGTCACCCTTTCTTGGGAGAATGATTGCAAAGAAGCACAAAAGACCTAACGATGTGCTACATTAAAGTATAACACAAACCTGCCAATAAGCAATGAAAAAAGAAGGGGAATTGAAAATTCTTGCAGGGTGAACGAAAATGAATCAATTGATTCATGCATATGGTAGAGATTTTCCAAAATACACCCGGTTGTGGAATTTTTTCTTGCATATTCCGCGAAGGAAGGGTATAATAAACTTGCATGTGACGGAACGGGCGGGGGCGCAGACCCGCCTGTTATCTGTTTTTACAAAACTTACGAAAGGGGAACCAGCGCATGATGACGCACGAGATGCACGACCCCGGGATCCTTGAACAGTATACAGGTTCCCTCCGCCAATACATTGAAGATGAATATCGGATCGAGGAGAATTACCTCCGGGGAGACCTGAAACGGGGCCTCCGTAATGCTGACGGCACCGGCGTGCCTGTGGGCGTGACCAAGGTTGGTTCCGTTATGGGCTATATGATCGAGGACGGTGTCCGTGTGCCCGTGCCCGGGCAGCTGTATTACCGCGGCATCGAGCTCAACGAGATCGTGGAGGCCCACCGGGCGGCCAACACCTTCGGTTTTGAAG
>JAFVUT010000032.1 GCA_017502545.1 Ruminiclostridium sp. | reverse complement strand
TGGTGGAATTGGCAGACTCGCTAGATTCAGGTTCTAGTGTGCATTACGCACGTGCGGGTTCAAGTCCCGCCTCGCGCACCAAAGTCCGAAACCTTAGGGTTTCGGACTTTTGCTTTTCCCGAAAACTTTTTCCGAAAAACTCGAAAAAAGTTGTTGACATCCCGGCAGGCGTGTGCTATTATACTCAAGCAGTCACGAGACGGCAGCAAACAAATGCGCGAGTGGTGGAATTGGCAGACTCGCTAGATTCAGGTTCTAGTGTGCATTACGCACGTGCGGGTTCAAGTCCCGCCTCGCGCACCAAAGTCCGAAGCCTTAGGCTTCGGACTTTTTGTTTTTCCGAAACCATTGCGGAATCCTCCCCGTCGGGGTATAATATAAACAGAAAGAGAACCATCGCCACACAACGGAAAGGAGGTACCATATGCCTATCACAATGGCAGTGACAGAGATCAAAGACAAACTGACCCCCATCTTCGATGCCTACGGTGTTCAGCGCGCAACCCTGTTCGGGTCCATAGCCAAAGGAACTGCAACGGAACACAGTGACCTTGACCTGATGGTGGACAGCGGGCTGAAAGGCCTGCGCTTTGTGGGGCTTATGGAAGCCATCCGAAGTGCAGTTCTTCTGCCCATCGATTTACTGGATGTCAGCCATATAGAAAAAGGATCGAGAATTGAGCGGGAAATCCGGGAGACTGGAGTTGTCATCTATGAGAAATGAGATCATCGTCGGTAAACTTTTGGCCTATGCCGAAAAAATCATAAAATACTGCAGTGGCTGTGACTATGACAGCTTTACTGCCGACACCATGCTGGTGGAAGCCTGCGTATTCAATCTCAGCCAGATGGGCGAGCTCTGCAAAAGCATCGACGGGGAGTACGCTCAAAAGCATCCCCAGATCCCGTGGAAGGAGATGTACGGTCTCAGAAACCGCATCGTCCATGATTACGAAGGTGTGAATATGATCCTGGTTTGGGAAATCATTTCAGAAGACATTCCTGCTTTGAGAGATGCCCTGGGCGATCTTCTGAAGCAGGAACGGGGGCATACTGTCATAATATAAGTGACCCGATTCACGAGACCGACAGCCGGGAGATCTACATGAAGGGCATCGACCACAGCTATTATTACGAAGGGTATGTGACCTTTAAATCCGAGGAGCTGTAACCCCCCTTTCTCTGTACCTGCCACGTTGGTGGGCCGATGTGGGCATCGGCCCCTACAAATCAATCTGTATCCTATGGCTCCGAAGCCTTAGGCTTCGGACTTTTTGTTTTTCCCGCACTCTTTACAATTTGTTCCTTGCTTTCCTCTCCCGAATGGCCTATACTTTTCCCATCATCTGAAAAGGAATGGTTCTTATGAATCACGACAACTTCCCAACCAAACGAATCCTGGGCATCATCACCTTTGGTCTGCTCCTCTACTGGGGCCTCCTCCACCCCTCTCAGGTGGGGGCCATCCTCTCCGGGGTGTACGCCCTCGTTGCTCCCTTCGTCCTGGGCTTTGCCATCGCCTTCATCGTGAATGTCCCCCTGCGTCTGCTGGAAGGCCAGTGGGATAAGCGTATGAAATCCCCCAAGGGCAAGCGGCCGGTCTGTCTGGTGGCCAGCCTCATCATCGTGGCGGGCATCATCTTCGCCCTGTTCTTCATCGTGGTCCCCGCCCTCACCGAGAGCATCGGCAACCTGACCGCCCAGCTCCCCCAGTATGTCCGTCAGCTGGAGTCCCTGTACCTCTCCCTCATGGAACTGCTGGCCCAGCGCAACATCGTCCTGCCCACTCTGGACCTGGATCTGGAAAAGATCTACTCCACCGTGCTGAACTTCATCACCAACTACGGCGAGGCCCTCATGGACACCACCATCGGGGTCACCACCTCCATCGTGTCGGTCATCGTGAACTTCGTCCTGGCCTTCGTCTTCTCCCTGTACCTGCTGGCCCAGAAGGAGACCTTTATGCGCCAGGGCCGGAAGGTGGTCAACGCTCTGCTCCCCCAGCGCTGGGCCAACAACACCCTGCAGATCGCCACTCTCACCAACAGGACCTTTGCCAACTTCGTCACCGGTCAGCTTACCGAGGCGGTCATCCTGGGCTCCCTGTGCTTCCTGGGCATGACCATTTTCCGCTTCCCCTACGCCGCTGTGGTCTCCGTCCTCATCGGCTTCTGCGCTCTGATCCCCATCTTCGGTGCCATCATCGGTGCCATCGTGGGTGCCTTCCTGATCCTGCTGGTGGCCCCCATGAAGGCCCTGTGGTTCCTGGTCTTCCTTATCGTCCTCCAGCAGCTGGAAGGTAACCTCATCTACCCCCGTGTGGTGGGCAAGTCCGTGGGTCTGCCGGGGATCTGGGTCCTGGCGGCGGTCACCGTGGGCGGCAACGCCTTCGGCCTGGTGGGTATGCTGGTGGGCGTGCCCGTGTGCTCGGTGCTGTACACCCTCTTCCGGGAGTTCGTGAACTACCGGCTGGAACAGAAAAATATTACCCCATAAACCAGGTCCCGCCCGTTTCTCCGGGCGGGACCCTTGCACTTTTCGGGCTGGTATGATAAGATAACTTGATTTGTTATGCTTTTTTGGAGGTGTTTCCATGCTGCAGAAAAACGTGCTGGAATATCTGGAGGGCTCTGCCGCCCGATTCCCGGACAAGCTGGCCTTTACCGACGAGGGTGAGTCCTTCACCTTTGGCCGGATGCTGGCCTGCGCCCAGGGTCTGGGCACCGCCCTTGCCAGACTGAGTCCCCGCCACAACGGTCCCGTGGCCGTGCTGGTGGACCACACCGCAGCCAACCTCACCTCCTTTATGGGCGTCCTCCAGTCGGGCAACTTCTACGTGCCCGTGGACAGTCAGATGCCCCTGCCCCGGATGGAGGCCATCCTGGAGACCCTGGACCCCGTGGCCCTGGTATACACGGAAGGGACCAAGGAGACCGCCCAGGCTATGGCCAAGTTCTGCCCCATCCTGGAGGCCCACCAGGGCTTCGCCCACCCGGCTGACCCGGCCCTCCTGGTCCGCCGCCGGGCACAGGTCCTGGACATCGACCCGGTGTATGCCATCTTCACCTCCGGCTCCACCGGCACCCCCAAGGGGATCGTCATCTGCCACCGGAGCGTCATCGACTTCGTGGAGTGGATGGCCGAGGCCTGTGAGTTTACCGAGCAGGACATCATGGGCAACCAGGCCCCCTTCTACTTCGACCTGTCCGTGAAGGACATCTACCTGACCCTCAAGTGCGGAGCCACCACCCACATCATCCCCAAGAAGGACTTCCTCTTCCCCACCCTCCTCATTGATTTCCTGGAGGAGAAGAAGGTCACCGCCCTGGTGTGGGCCACCTCTGCCTTCCATCTGGTGGCCAACTCCGGCATCCTGGAGAAAAAGGCCCCCTCCCACCTGCGCACCGCCATTTTAGGCGGTGAGGCCCTCCAGGCCAAGCAGCTGAACATCTGGAAAAAGGCCCTGCCCAACGTCCAGTACACCAACCTCTACGGCCCCACCGAGGTCACCGTGGACTGCACCTGGTACCCCATCCATCGGGACTTTGCCGACACGGAGATGATCCCCATCGGCACCGCCTGCGCCAACAAGGAGGTCTTCCTCCTGAGCGACAAGCTGGAGCCCGTCCCCGTGGGCCAGCCCGGCGAGATCTGCGTCCGGGGCATGGGCCTGGCCCGGGGCTACTTCGCCCAGTGGGACAAGACCAACCAGGCCTTCATCCAGGACCCCAGAAACCCCAACTACCCCGACATCATCTACCGCACCGGCGACATTGCCACCATGGATGAGAACGGCGTGTTCACCTTCCTCACCCGCCGGGACGGCCAGATCAAGCACATGGGCTACCGCATCGAACTGGGGGAGATCGAGACCGCGCTCAACAGCATCCCCTCCATCAAAGAGGTGGCCTGCCTCTTCGACCGGGATCGGGACCGCATCCACTGCGTCTACACCGGCGGCGAGGACAGCAAGGCTCTGGCCAAGACCGCCCGGTCCATCCTGCCCCGGTACATGGTGCCCAACATCTACCACCAGCTGGACGAGATGCCCCACAACCCCAACGGCAAGATCGACCGGCCCAAACTGCGGGAGGAGTTCCTCAATGGAAAGAATTGACCGCTATGAGACCCTGGCCGACCTGGCCTCCCGGCACATGACCAAGGGGGTCCGGGCCAACACCATGGTCTCCCAGGCCGAGTACGGCAGAGCGGTGGAGACCGGCACCCTTCTGGTCCGGGAGACCCCCGCAGGACTCCTTCTGGCCCGGGACCGGGGAGACCATTTCCGCTTTAACTTCTACTTAAACGACATCACCGAACCTTTAGGGACTGACCTCCCCACCCCCGCCGTCACCGAGGTGGCCTACCGCCCCCGGGACGTTGGACTCCAGGAGGCCGTGACCTACCTCCGGGACCAGGGCTTTGCCCTCCTCTTTGAGCGCATCCGAATGTCCCGTCCGGCGGGCCTGCCGGAGGGGGAGACTCCCCCGGTCCACACCGCCCAGCCCGGAGAGGATGAGGCCGTGCTGGCCTTCCTTCGGGAGAACTTCTCCCCCCTCACCGGCTGTCTCCCCAATGAGGAGGAGCTGGCAGAAGATTTGAAGACAGGTCGGGTCCTGCTTCTGAGGGAAGACGAGACCATTCTGGGCCTGCTCCACTTCTCCTTTGACGGCAAGAGCGGCGAGATCCGCCACCTGGCTGTCCGGGAGGACCAGAGAGGCAAAGGCCTCACCCAGCCCCTCATCGGAGGGTTCCTCCGGGCCATCGGCGGCGGCAAGAGCACCGTCTGGCTCCGGGCCGACTTCCCCCCTGCCCAGGCCGCCTATGGCCGCATGGGCTTCACCCCCGACGGCCGCCGCTCGGCTGTCCTCTGCTTTGACAAACCTTAATTTTGATAGAAAGAAGGCTGTTACTTATGATGGAAGAACTGCTGGCCATCCTCACCGAGGCCGTCCCCGGCGTGGACTTTGAACTGGAGACCGCCCTGGTGGACGACGAGATCCTGGAGTCCCTGGACATCGTGACCATCGTCTCCGAGATCAAGGACGCATTCGACGTGGAGATCACCGTGGACGACCTGATCCCCCAGAACTTCAACTCCGTGGAGGCCATGCTGGCCCTCATTGAGGCTCGTCAGAACTGATGTCCTTTACCACCCTTCCCTTTCTGATCCTGGTGGGGGCTTCGGTGGTGCTGTACTATGTGGTGCCCAAACAGTGCCAGTGGGTCCTCCTGCTGGCCGCATCCATGGTGTTTTATTGCGTGGGGGGCGGCAAGACCGTCCTCTATGTCTTTTACACCGCCGCCACCGTGTACACCGCCACCCTGGCTCTGGGCCACTGGAACACCCTGAAGCGAAACGCCCCCAAGGAAGACAAAAAGGCCATCACAGCCAAATACAAGCCCCACCGGCGGGCAGTGGTCGCCGCCGCCTGTCTGGCCAACTTTGTGCTGCTGTATGTGCTCAAATACTGGAACTTCACCGCCGACCTTCTCCAGCCGGCGGTGGATGTGCTGATCCCCGGAGCACAGATCCCTCTGTCGGAACTGGTGCTTCCCCTTGGTGTGTCCTTTTTCATGTTCCAGTCGGTGGGCTATGTCATCGACGTATACCGGGACAAGTACCAGCCGGAGAAAAACTTCCTGAAGCTCCTGCTCTTTGTCTCCTTCTTCCCCCAGATGGTCCAGGGCCCCATCAGCCGTTTTGATGCCCTGGCCCCCCAGCTGCTGGCAAAGCGGTCTGTGAACTACACCGACCTGAAGTACGGCATCCAGCTGGTGATGTGGGGTTACTTCAAAAAGCTGGTCATCGCCGACCGGACCGCCGTCCTGGTGAACACCGTCATGGACGACCCCTGGTCCCACAGCGGCAGTGTGCTGGCCTTCGCCATCTTCTTCTACTGCATCCAGCTCTACGGGGACTTCTCCGGCGGCATCGACATCACCCGGGGCGTGGCCCGGATGTTCGGCATCGACCTGGCAGAGAACTTCCGCCAGCCCATCTTCTCCACCTCCCTCACCGACTTCTGGCGGCGGTGGCACATCACCCTGGGTGCCTGGATGCGGGACTACCTGTTCTACCCCCTGTCCCTGTCCAAGCCCTTCGGCAGACTGGGCAAGTTCACCCGGAAGCACATCAAGGGCAAGCTGGGCAAGATCATCCCCACCTCCCTGGCTACCTTTATCATCTACTTCGTCATCGGCATCTGGCACGGGGCCAACTGGCGGTATGTGGCCTTCGGCTTCTGGAACGGCGCCATCATCACCATGTCCCTGCTGCTGGCCCCCAAGTACGTCCAGTGGAAGGAGAAACTCCACATCAACGAGGACTCCAGATGGTGGCACCTCTTCCAGATGGTGCGCACCAATATCCTGGTCTTCTTTGGCCGGTACATCACCCGGGCTCCCCGATTCCTCACCGCTGTGTGGATGGTGAAGGAGACCTTCCTCCACCCCCACTGGCCCGACCTGTGGAACGGCACCCTCATGACCCTGGGTCTCACGGGAGGGGACTTCCTGGTGATCGCCCTGGGCGTGCTGGTGCTGCTCTGTGCCGAGTGGTATGAGGAGAAGCACGGCTCGGTCCGGGCCATGCTGGAGACCAAGTCCCCTCTGGTCCAGTGTGTGGCCATCCTGGTCCCCCTGGTGGTCCTGTTCTGCTTCGGCGTGCTCCGGGCAGACTACATCTCCTCGGACTTCATCTACAAGCAGTTTTAAGGAAGGAGGTCCCCCATGTCATCCAAAAAATGGCTGGCCATGTTTCTGGCCACGGTCCTCTTCCTGGGGGCCTGCGTCCTGGGCTTCAACCGCCTGGCCGACCCCTTCGGGGTTTTCCCGGGCAAGGCCCTGGAGTGGCCCTCCTATGAAATGACCATGAACCCCCGCACCGCCAAGATCACCTACCTGAAGGAACACCACCAGGAGTACGACTCCTACGTGCTGGGCTGCTCCTCCACCAGTTCCTTCCCGGTGGAGGCCCTGAATGAATATCTGGACGCCTCCTTCTACAACATGATCATGTACGGGGCGGATATGCTGGACGTGGAGCAGGACGCCGTCTATCTGCTGGAACACTACGAGGTGAAAAACCTGGTGGTGAACATCTACCTGGACAACGCCTGCACCTACGACCAGGTGTCCAACCCCCTGTCCTACTCCATGCCCCCGGAGACCACCGGGGAGAGCCCTCTGACCTTCTATACAAAGTACCTCTTCATGGACCCCCGGCACAGCCTGGACAAGCTCGCCGCCATGAGAGAGGACACCTACCTGACCCAGTCCTTTGACGTGTTCAATGCAGTGACCGGTGCCTATGACAAGAAGGTCCGGGACGCCGAGTCCATCGGCAGTCTGGACCGGTACTATGAGACCTACCCCATCTTCGCCAACTACCCGGAGGCCTCCTACGAAACCACCCGGGAGGCAGTGAACGGCACCCTGGAGAGCCTCACCCGCATCCGGGATTTCTGCCTGGAAAAGGGCGTGAACCTACTGGTGGTAACTGCCCCGGTCTATGCCGACCACATGGATTACTTTGACCCCCAGCAGGTGGCCGACTTCTTCACCGGTCTGGCCCAGGTGACCCCCTATTGGGATTTCAGTTACAGCTCGGTGAGCTTTGAGCCCCGGTACTTCTACGACGAGACCCATTTCCGCAACTGTGTGGGCGAGATGGCCCTGGCCCGGGTCTTTGGGGATGACTCCATCTACATTCCCGAGGATTTCGGCGTGTATGTCACCCCTGAAAACGTCCAGGCCCATGTGGAGGCCATGGGGAACACCCAGCCTATGGCAGCCGAGGACTACACGGCAGAGGTCCCCGTCCTCCTGTATCACCACATCGCCCAGGAGGGCAACGAGGATATTATCATCTCGGAATCCCTCTTCCGGGCCCACATGGAGGCCCTTGTCCAAAACGGCTGCACTCCCCTCTTCCCGGAGGATCTGGCCGCCTATGTCCAGACCGGCGCACCCCTGCCGGAGAAGCCCGTCCTCATCACCTTTGACGACGGCTATCTGAGCAACTATGAGATCGCATGGCCCATTCTGGAGGAGCTGGGGCTGGTGGGGACCATCTTCACCATCGGCTCCACCGCCGGAAATGTGGACCACTACAAGGATACCGACCACCCCATCACCCCCCACTTCTCCTGGGAACAGGGATCAGAGATGGTGGCCTCCGGGGTCATCTCCATTCAGAGCCACACCTACGACATGCACCAGTGGGCCCCCTACGAGGAGGGCAAGGCCCGGGAGAACATCCTGGCCTGGGAGGGTGAGTCCGAGGAGGACTACCGCCAGGCCCTGTCCCAGGACTGTGATCTCATCCGCCAGACCATCCTGGAGGAGACCGGGGAGGATGCCGTCCGGGCCATCGCCTATCCCTCCGGCCTCTACGACGATCTGGCCCAGGTGACCCTGCTGGAAAACGGCTTTGACATCACCTTCAGCACCCAGGTAGGGTGCAACACCCTGGTGAAGGGCCAGCCCCAGACCCTGCTGGGCCTCTGCCGGTACAACATGAATGAATCGGTCTCCGTGGAGCAGCTGCTGGAATGGGTGGCTCCTGCCCGGGGATAATGTTGCAGGCATAAAAAGGCTCCCTTGTGTAAAGGGAGCTGGCACGGCGCAGCCGTGACTGAGGGATTGTGCGGCATCGACCTTTGTTTCTCCCAAAAGTTAATGCGAATTCGCAGCACGCTTCAGACAATCCCTCCGCCTCGCATTTGCTCGGCACCTCCCTTTGCACAAGGGAGGCGGGCCGATGTGGGCATCGGCCCCTACAGGGGCACGTTTCATCTACAGCATCCATCGCTGCGTTGAGGAAGGTCGTGTTGTCTTTGAACCCCACCACCCAGAAAAAGAACCTCAAATGGCTCCCCATCGCCTTTATCCTTTTGCAGAGCACCCTCTACGGCTTCGGTGACCCCATCTCCAAGGCCGCCTATGAGACCGTCCCCCTGTACTCCCTCCTGTCCGCC
>JAFVUT010000031.1 GCA_017502545.1 Ruminiclostridium sp. | reverse complement strand
CCCGCCACGTGGGTGCGGGAACCAACGGCGGGAATAAGACCCCGCCCCCCACGGCGTGGCACTTTGCCTATGCTGCTGATAAAAAATCCGTCTGCGAATCTCGCAGACGGATTTTTTGTCGTTTTACAGAGCCAGCACCTGGATCTTCCCGTCCTGGGCCACGGCCTTCAGGGCGGAGATGGGGTTCAGGTAGCTCTCGATGATCTTGGTGGCAATGGGGTCCTCCAGATGCTTCTGGATATACCGGCGCAGGTTTCGTGCGCCATAGGCCACGGAGTAGGAGTCCTTCACCAGCACGTCCAGAACAGCATCGTCCCAGACGAAGGTCAGACCCTTGTCGGTCATGACCTCCTTCAGCTCCTTGAGCATGATGAGGGCGATGGAGCGGAAGTTCTCTTCGCTCAGCTGGTTGAAGGAGATGACCTCATCCACATGGTTGATGAACTCGGGGCGCAGGAACTGCTGGAGGGCCTTCATGGCCTTATCCTTGTTCAGTTCGTTGGCGGTCTTGCCGAAGCCCAGGGGGCCGGAGGAGGAGTCGCTGCCTGCGTTGGAGGTCATAACGATGACGGTGTTCTCAAAGTTCACCACACGGCCCTGGGCGTCGGTGATGTGGCCGTCGTCCAGGATTTGCAGGAGGATGTTCAGCACGTCGGGGTGGGCCTTTTCGATCTCGTCAAAGAGGACCACGGAGTAGGGCTTGCGGCGGATCTTCTCGGTGAGCTGACCGGCCTCGTCATAGCCCACATAGCCGGGAGGGGAGCCGATGATCCGGGAGACGCTGTGCTTCTCCATGAACTCGGACATATCCAGGCGGATGAGGGACTCGGGGGAGTGGAAGAGGTCGTCGGCCAAACGCTTCACCAGCTCGGTCTTGCCCACGCCGGTGGAGCCCACAAAGATAAAGGACACGGGCTTTCGCTTGGAGGAGACACCCACGCGGTTCCGGCGGATGGCGGCGGACACGGCGGCAATGGCCTCGTCCTGACCCACGATGGACTCCTTCAGTCGGTCCTCCAGCTTGGCCAGCCGCTCGTACTCCTGCTCCTGGATGGTGCTGGCAGGGATCTTGGTCCACAGCTCCACCACCCGGGCCAGGCTCTCCAGGGTCAGGACGGGGGCCTCCTGGTCGCCCAGGGCCCGCTTTTCCTCCAGCAGCTGGAGCTCTCTGCTGCGGAGCTCTGCCAGCCGTTCAAAGACCCGGTCGCTGGTGTCCCCGGCCAGGACCTCCCGCTCCACTTCGATGTCGGCCAGATCCTTTTCGATCTCGGCAGAACGGGCCAGGGCCTTGTTCTTCAGGTTGGCGTCGGAGCAGGCCTCGTCAATGAGGTCGATGGCCTTGTCGGGCAGGAAACGGTCGGTGATATACCGCTCCGACATGATGACCGCCAGGCGGGCAATGTCGGGGGTGATCTTCACCTGATGGTACTGTTCATAGTAGGGGGCAATGCCCTTGATGATCTCCACGGCATCCTCGATGGAGGGCTCGTTGACGATGACTGGCTGGAAGCGGCGCTCCAGGGCGGAGTCCTTCTCGATGTGCTTGCGGTACTCGGTGAGGGTGGTGGCACCGATGACCTGGATCTCGCCACGGGAGAGGGCGGGCTTGAGGATGTTGGCGGCGTTCATGGAGCCCTCGGCATCGCCGGCACCCACCAGATTGTGGACCTCGTCGATGACCAGGATGATGTTGCCCAGCTTCTTGATCTCCTCAATGAGGCCCTTCATGCGGCTCTCAAACTGGCCACGGAACTGGGTGCCGGCCACCAGGGAGGTCAGGTCCAGCAGGTAGACCTCCTTGTCCTTGAGCTTATAGGGCACGTCGCCGGTGAAGATCTTCATGGCCAGGCCCTCGGCGATGGCGGTCTTGCCCACGCCGGGCTCACCGATGAGGCAGGGGTTGTTCTTCTGGCGGCGGTTCAGGATCTGGATGACACGCTCCAGCTCCTGGTCACGGCCGATCATCCGGTCCAGCTTGCCCTCGGCGGCCTTGCGGGTCAGGGAGATGCAGTGGTTTTCCAGGAACTTGCGCTTGGTGCGCTCCTTGCGGCTGCCCTTGTCGTTCTTGGGGGTCTGGCTGTTGTCCCCGCCTGCGGGAGGCTCCATGGGGATATTCTCCCCCTCCTGGCTGTTGTTGGCCAGGGGATTTGCCAGATTGCCCATGAGTTTATTCAGGAAAGGGAAGGTGGCGGTGCGGCCCTCTTCCTCGTCTTCGTCGTCATCGTTGTGGTCGGGGTCACCCATGGCGGCGGCCAGGTTGCCCATGAGACCTTCCATGCTTTCCGCACCGCTGAAAGCGGACATCATCTCGTTGGTCAGGCCCTCCAGGTCCTCATCGCTCAGGCCCATCTTGTCCAGCATATCGGTGACGGGACGGATGTTCAGCTCCCGGGCACACTTGAGGCAGAGGCCCTCGTTGGTGCCGGGCTGACCGGGTGCATCCAGACGGGTGATAAAGACCACGGCTACATTCTTTTTGCATCGGCTGCAAAGGGTAGGGTTCATAGGGTAGGTTTCACTCCTTGCTCAGGGGTTCGATTTTGTTGCATAGCATAGCACAATATTATGAATATGGTGTGAATGGCAAAAGATTCTTATCAAAAAGGAAGGGCCAGTATGCCCCGGATGTCCACTTGGGTCAAAAGATCCAGGTAGAGCAGGACCCGGCTCTGGGAGGCCACTTCTGCGGGGATCCAGCCAAGCAGATCCACCAGGGCCCACTGGGCCACCAACAGGATCAGGATGCCCTTCACCAGTCCCAGGATACCTCCGAAGGACTTGTTCAGGACGTTCAGGCCGGGGAGTTTGGCCACCAGGTCAAGAATGTGGCACAGGGCGGTCCAGATCATCTGAACCACCACGAAGCCTCCCAGGAAGAGGAGGGCCCGGGTGGCGGGCAGAGCGGCTTCGGCGGTGAGATACCGGGTGAAGAAGGGTTCCCACTGGGCAGCCAGAGGGGCTGCCTGGGTGGTGGCCAGATACCAGCCTCCCGCCAGGCCCAGCAGCACGGCGATGAGGCCGCAGAGGGAGAGGATCAGACCCTTCCGCAGACCCATGAGGAACCAGTAGACCAGAAGGCCCACCAGGACGATGTCCAGGACAAGAGAGGTGGTCAGGGTCATGCGTCCCCCTCACCTTCCTGGGGCTCAGTCTCTGCCTGGGGCTGACCCTCGGGTTGGGCCTCGGTCTGGGCATCGGCCGGGGTGTCGGTGGCGGGCTGTTCCTGGACCTGGGTCTCGGTCTCAGGCTTGGTCTCGGTCTCAGTCTCAGTCGGCTTTTCTTCCTGGTCATCCTTGTCCTTTTTGGCCTCCTTGGCGGCCTCCCGCTCCTCCAGGATCAGGGGATTGGTGTCCCGTGCACCCGAGGGGAAGTAGAGGCTCACGGTGGCGCTGCTCACCAGAGCCACACTGCCGTCCTCATAGACGGCCAGGTTGCGGATGCCCCGCTGGTTGGGTTCCGTACGGAACTTTTCCAGCTTCTTATTGGTGGTGATGATATCGCTGGTGGTGAGGACGGCGATGGTGCTGCCCTGGGCGGCCATGGCCAGGGTCTGACCTTCCAGAGGCAGACGGCCCATTTCCTCACCGTTGTCGTTGACGGTGATCAGATTGCCCGCGCTGCCGGAGGCCGAGCGGGACAGGAAGAGGGAGGCAAAGCCGTCGCCCTGGAGGGTGCCCATTTTCAGGTACTGGCCCTCATAGTCATAGGCGGCGGTGATGACACCGCTGGAATCCAGGATCAGCAGGCTCTCGTCGCCCAGGATCCAGCACTTGCTGCCGGACAGGATGGACAGGACCACGTTGGACCCCAGGGAGACCTCTTTGGTGGGCTCCTCCCGGGAGGAGAAGGTGTAGTACAGCAGGGTGTTCTCAAAGGCACCGCCCTCCTGGCCGGGGGAGATCAGGTAGACACCCCGGCAGTCGGGGGTGACCACGGCATCGGAGATGTATCGGCTGGACAGACGGATCTCCAGCACGGACTCAAAGCCCGGGTCATAGACGGTGACCACAGCCTTGTGACCGCTGACCTTGGAGGTAACGGCCACCCAGCCCTTCTCATTGACCGTGGCGCAGAGGAGGGATTCCTCGTTGGGGAGAGTGAGCTCGTGGAGGAGCTTTTCCTCCCCCAGGACCTTCAGCTCCTGGCCGCCCACGTCGTAGACCACGGTGTAGTTTCCGGCGGCGTTCAGGGCAGGGGCATCCATGTTCACGGTCTCCTTTACCCGGGCAGAGCCGGTGGGGGAGACCAGCTGGACCTGGGTCTGGGTGCTGATGACCAGCTCATTGTTCAGCCCAAGGAAGAGGCTGTTGGCCTGGGCGTTGTGGGGAAAGTCGTCCTTGGCCTGGGTGTAGGTCAGGCGGCGGAAGAGGGTGGCGGAGGTGTCGTGAAAGACGGTGGCCGCCAGCAGACCGAAGACCGCGATCACCACCAGGGCCAGCAGGCCCAGCCGCTGGGTGGGGGTCAATGAGGTTTTTAAGGATTGGAGTTTGCTCATATCTGGCCTCTCAGTTTGTTATAGGGGACCTCCGGGATGGGATACCAGAGGTTGGTCATGTACAGGCCCTGGGGGGGAGCGGTGGGACCGGCATCGGTCCGGTTGCGCCCTTCCAGCAGAGCGGGGATGTCATCGGGATGGAGCTTGCCTTCGGAGGCATAGACACAGGTGCCCACCATGGCCCGGACCATGTTGTACAAAAATCCGTCGGCACACACCCGGCAGGAGATCATGTCCCCCTCCCGGGTGATGTCAAAGTAGTGGACGGTGCGGACGGTGGTCTTGGTCTCGGTGCCCACAGAGCGGACCGAGGCAAAGTCGTGGGTGCCCACAAAGTGGGAGGCCGCCCGCTGCATGAGGGTCTCATCCAGTTTTTTGGGGTAGAACCACACCCGGTTCACCAGAAAGGCGTTGCGGATGCGGGAGTTGTAGATGCGATAGGTATATTCCTTCTTGATGCAGCTGCCGATGGCGTTGAATTCCATGGGGACCTCCATGGCATTGGTCACCACGATATCCCCGGGCAGGCGGGTGTTCACTGCCAGGGGGAGCCGGTCGCAGGGGATGGTGGAAGTGGTGCGGAAATTGGCCACATAGATCTCGGCATGGACACCGGCATCAGTCCGTCCGGCCCCCACCAGCTTCACAGGGTGGTTCACGATGTGGGCCAGGGCCTTTTCCAGGGTCTCGGCCACGGTGACCTCCCGCTTCTGGACCTGCCAGCCGTGGTAGAGGGTGCCGTCGTACATAAGAGTCAGTGCAATGTTGCGCATGGGTGGACCTCCTTACAGACCGAAGCGGCGCAGGACGCACACAGCGGCCAGCAGCAGGACGATGAAGATCATGAAGGCCCAGTCACGGCCGTGAAGGGAGAGCTGACGGAGGCTGGTGCGGCCCTCGTCACCGTGATAGCAGCGGCACTCCATGGCGACGGCCAGTTCCTCGGCCCGGCGGAAGGAGGAGATGAACAGAGGGATCAGGATGGGGATGAGGGCCTTGGCCTTCTGCATCAGGTTGCCGCTGTCAAAGTCGGCGCCTCTTGCCTTCTGGGCGTTGATGATCTTGTCGGTCTCCTGGATGAGGGTGGGGATGAAGCGCAGGGCGATGCTCATCATCATGGACAGCTCATGGACAGGGAAGCCCACCTTCTTCAGGGGCCGGAGCAGACGCTCCAGACCGTCGGTCAGCAGGATAGGGGAGGTGGTGTAGGTCAGCAGCAGGGTGGAGCAGATGAGCATCAGGATGCGCAGGACCATGAAGAAGGCCTTCCACAGGCCCTCCTCGGTGATCTTCAGAAAGCCCAGGCTCCACAGCACGTTGCCGTCGGTGTAGAAGAGGTTCAGGATGGCCGTGCAGACCACGATGAAGACCACCGGTTTCATACCCTTGACAAAGACCTTGGGCTCCACCTTGGAGATGGCCACCAGCACCAGCAGGGAGGCCAGCACCAGACCATAGGACACCAGGTCCTTGCACAGGAAGATGACCACGATAAACAGGACGGTGAAGATGATCTTGGACCGGGGGTCCAGCTTGTGGATGAAGGAGTGACCAGGGAAGAACTGGCCCAGGGTGATGTCTTTTAACGCCATTTACTTCCCCTCCTTTCTGCCAAAGGCCTCCAGGAAGGCGGCTTTGGCCTGCTCCACGGTGTAGACGGCGGGGTCGATGTCCACACCCAGACCACGGACCCGGGAAAAGACCCGGTTCATGGCAGGGACGGCCAGACCCAGCTTTTCCAGCTCCTCGCCGTGGGAGAAGACTTCATGGGGGGTGCCCACATAGGGGAGGGTGCCCTTGCTGATGACCACCAGGCGGTCGGTGATCCGGGCCACATCCTCCATGGAGTGGCTGACAAAGATGATGGTGGCGTTGTTGGCCTTGCGGTAGGCTTCGATGTTGGCCAGGATCTCAGCGGCACCGGCCGGGTCCAGACCGGCGGTGGGCTCGTCCAGGATGAGGACCTTGGGCTCCATGGCGATAACGCCCGCAATGGCCACCCGGCGCTTCTGGCCGCCGGAGAGCTCAAAGGGGGAGCGCTCCAGAACGGCATCGGAGAGACCGGCAAACCGGGCGGCCTGACGGACCCGGCGGTCCACTTCCTCCTCGGAGAGCTTCATGTTCCGGGGGCCGTAGGCGATGTCCTTGTAAACGGTCTCCTCAAAGAGCTGGTACTCAGGGTACTGGAAGACCAGGCCCACCTGATAGCGGATATCGTGGGTCATGGCCTTGGAGCTCCAGATGTCCTTGCCCTCAAAGAGGATCTGTCCGGAGGAGGGCTTCATGAGGCCGTTCAGGTGCTGGATGAGGGTAGACTTACCAGAGCCGGTGCGGCCGATGATGCCCAGATATTCCCCCCGGTAGATGGTCAGGTCCACATTGTCCAGGGCCTTCTGCTCAAAGGGAGTTTTGGGACTGTATATATGGGTCAGGTTTTTGATTTCGATAATGGGTTCCACGTTACATTCCTCATTTCGTTACTTGCGGAGGAGTCCTGCCAGCACAGCGGCACATTCCTCGTCGCTGAGGGCATCCAGAGGGACGTTGAAGCCCTCCTGGCGGAGTTCATAGAGGAGAGAGACCGTCTCGGGGACGGCCAGACCGGCGGCCCGCAGGGTATCCACGTGCTGGAAGACCTCTCTGGGGTGGCCGTCGTCGATGATCCTGCCCCCGGCCATGACCACCAGACGCTGGGCCTGGGCGGCCTCGTCCATGTGGTGGGTGATGAGGACCACGGTGATGCCGTACTTTTCGTTGAGCTCCTTGATGGTCTCCACGGTCTCCCGACGGCCCACAGGGTCCAGCATGGCGGTGGCCTCGTCCAGGACGATGCACTTGGGCATCATGGCGATGATGCCGGCGATGGCCACACGCTGCTTCTGGCCGCCGGAGAGGAGGTGGGGGGAGTGCTCCCGCATGTCGTACATACCCACCATTTTGAGGGCCCGGTCCACCCGCTCCCGGATCTCGGCAGGGGGGACACCCAGGTTCTCGGGGCCGAAGGCCACGTCTTCCTCCACCACACTGGCCACGATCTGGTTGTCGGGATTCTGGAAGACCATGCCCACCCGGCCCCGGATCTCCAGGAGCTTGTCCGGGTCGGAGGTGTCCAGGCCGTCCACCCAGAACTTGCCTTCGGTGGGGGTCAGCAGGGCGTTGAAGTGCTTGGCCAGGGTGGATTTGCCCGAGCCGTTGTGGCCCAGGATGGCCACGAAGGAACCGGCCTCGATCTCCAGGTTGATGTCCTGGAGGACGGGGGGATTCCCGGCGGGCTCATCGGGGTACATAAATGTCAGATGTTCTGCTTTGATAATCGCGCTCATAGATGTTTCCTCGTGTTATCGGGAGGTCCAGCGACCGGCGGCACCGCAGGGCAGCACCAGACCGCTGTCGGTGGCAGGCAGACCCAACTCGTCGCTGACGGTGTGGCCGCCGTACTTCTTGGAGATCAGGGTCTCCATCATGTAGGTCAGGACGGAGGGGGCCAGACCGGTGGTGTAGGAGTTGATGATGAAGAAGAGGGGGTTGTCGGACAGAACACCCACCACCATCTCCAGGAAGGGGTAGAGGTTTTCCTCCAGCTTCCAGATCTCACCGGAGGGACCTCTGCCGTAGGAGGGGGGGTCCATGATGACTGCGTCATAGCGGCGGCCACGGCGGATCTCACGCTCCACGAACTTGCCGCAGTCGTCCACGATCCAGCGGATGGGGGCATCCTCCAGACCGGAACTCCTGGCGTTCTCTCTTGCCCAGGAGACCATGCCCTTGGCGGCATCCACGTGGCAGACCTGAGCCCCTGCTGCGGCGCAGGCCACAGTGGCAGCGCCGGTGTAGGCAAAGAGGTTCAGAACGCTGACGGGACGACCGGCGTTCCGGATCTGGTCCATGGCGAAGTCCCAGTTGGCGGCCTGCTCCGGGAAGATACCGGTGTGCTTGAAGTTCATGGGCTTGACGTTCAGGGTCAGCTCCTTGTACTTCACCTGCCAGCGCTCGGGCAGTTCCTTCTTCACCCACTGACCGCCGCCGGTGTTGGAGCGGGCGTATCTGGCGTCAAATTTCTTCCAGCCGGGGTGACGGCGGGGGGTGTTCCAGATGGCCTGGGGGTCCGGACGGACCAGGGTATAGTTTCCCCAACGCTCCAGCTTTTCTCCTCTGCCGCAGTCCAGCAGTTCATAGTCTTTCCAACCAGTAGAAGCCCACATAATGCATTCCCCTTTTTATTCATTCAGGCCCTGAAAGAGGGCGCTTGTAAAATACCGACATAAAATCATACTATTATATCATTGCAAACACATTCCGTCAATTATATATAGGATGCCGGATGTCAGGCTTTTTCCGCAAAATCATTGTGTTGGGAAACAAGATGTGCTAAAATGTGACCCAAGAAAGACTGAATTTTCCTTTTTGGGAGGAATGTGATATGAGCGAAAAGACAGGTCAGTTCCGGGGAGCTGCCTTCGGCGGTTTCCACCGTCAGGACGTTCTGGACTATCTGGAAAAACTGTCCATTGAGCGAAAAGAGGAGCGGGAAGTCTGGGAGGCCGAGAAGGCCGGACTGCTGTCCGCTCTGGAAGAGGCGCGGTCCGCCCGGGCCATGGCCGAGAACCGTCTGCTCCTTCTGGAGGAGCGAGCCGGTGAGACCACCGAGACCCTGAAAGCCCTGGCAGAAATGGAAGCCCAGCTGACCCAGGCCAAGGCCGAGGCAGAGGAGCTCCGCCGGCAGGTTGTCAGACTGACACCCGAGGCCCAGTCCTGGCAGCGCATCAAGGACACCGCCGGTGACATTGAGGTGGCCGCCCACGAGCGGGCCCAGATCACCATCCAGGATGCCCAGGCCCGTGCCGCCGAGATCCGGGCGGAGGTTATCCGCTGGGTGCTGGAGGTCCAGGCCAAGTGCGACACCCTCCAGGAGGATATTCGTACCTCCATCCGGGGGGCGGTGAATCAGCTGGACAACATCCACACCGCCCTTGCCGAGACCGAGCGCCAGACCCAGACCTTCCAGTCTGCTCTGACAGATTTGGTCTCTGAAACCGAAAAAGAGTAAAAAAAGAGGTTCCCGAACGGGAACCTCTTTTCCATCGTAGGGGCGATTCACGAATCGCCCGCCACGTTGGTCATTGCACTATGTTTCGTTTGAATTGAAACCGTATCGACTCAAACCCATAAGCTCTCCCTCTGGGAGAGCTGGATTCGGCCGCAGGACGAAGACTGAGAGGGCATACCCAAGGCAGAGGGCACTGAAATATGGGGAAAGAAAGATCCCTTACCATTCCTTCCGCTTTTGCACCAGCAGCACCAGCAGAAGGCAAACACTCAAAAAGACTTTTACTCTACCTTGGATGAGTTGATCCCTCACCAGCTCATGTATAACATCTGCGCCGCCGTAATAGGCTAAGCCGTCCTTGCCGATGGTGAAGGAATGGTAAAGGTCAGAAATACCCCAGACCAAAAGGCCGATAGAGAGAACAGCAAGTATAATGGCTTTTGGTTTCATTTTGCCGTACCTCCTTCCTGAGATGGTCAATCCTTCCTCACAAACTCTTCCACAACCTGCCGGTTGACCTCCTCCATCCGTCTGAGCTTTTCCACGCTCTCGGACAGGAAGTCCGGGTCCTTACCCCGCTCCACTGCCTTGTCGATGAGGGCGCAGAGGCTCTCCCCGGAGATGCTCCCCAGGTCCTCATACAGGTCCTGCCCGATGTAGGACAGGAAGGAACTCACCTTCTGGTCGTAGACGATGCCCACCAGGGGGACACCCTGGCTGGCAGAGAAGATGAGGCCGTGCAGACGCATGGAGACCACCACCTTCATCCGGGAGAGGATGCCGATGGTCTGCCCGGCGGTGAAGTGACCGGTGAGCAGATGGTGGGGGGCCTTCATCCGGGCCATGACCCGCTTGGAGGCCTCCAGGTCCAGCCGGGGCTCCATGGGGAAGTAGACGGGGGTCATGCCGTACTTCTCATAGACATAATCTGCGGCGGCAGCAATCTCATCCAGCTTCCGGTCAAAGTCCGGCCAGGGACGCAGGGCGAAGCCCACATACTGGCCGTGGGCGGGGATGCCGCAGCTCTCCAGGATGCCGTCCAGCACATCGGGGGCGGCAGGGGGGAGGATGACCGTGGTGTCTGCCGCCAGACTGATCCTGGGCTTGGTGATCCCCATGGACTCCAGCTCCAGCTGGGAGTTGGGGTCACGGAGGGTGATGGCATCCACGTATCTGTTGATGACCTTGGCGGCCCGTTTCCGGTTGCTGTCGTTCTTGATGGGGCCGATGCCGCAGCCGTACATGATGACCGGGCAGCCGTGACGCTTGGCGGAGGCCAGGGTCCACAGGTAGAACCACAGGGACCGAGAACTGGTCACGTCCTGCATCAGGGAGCCGCCGCCGTTGATGGACAGCTTGGCCTTCTTGAAGTGGCGGATGGCCTGGAACAGATTGAAGATGTAGAAGGAGTTCACCCGGTAGGTCATCCGGGTCTCCTCGGGCTTTCGGGAAAAGACCTGGAAGGACAGGTCGGGGTCGATGGTGCGCAGCTCGGTCAGGATGGCCAGCAGGATGGCGTCGTCACCGGCGTTACCCCGGCCGTAAGCGCCGCAGATGACCACCTGATCCCGGCCCTTCTTCTCATAGCGGAGGATGGTCTCGTAGATCTCCATCTGCCGCTGGATGGTGGCCTCCAGGGAGAACTCCCGGTGGGCCTTTTCATACAGGCGGCGGCCCATGGCCTTGCGCAGATCCCCGTCCCGGGCCAGGGTCAGCAGGTGACCGGCCAGGGCCTGGGCATCCCCGGGCTGGAAGAGGAAGCCGTTGGAACCGTGGTCGATGAGATAGGAGACACCGCCCACCTGACTGCTCACGGTGGGCAGAGCCGCTCTCGCACCTTCCGTCAGGGCGTAGGGGAAGGTCTCGGAGATGGAGGTCAGGGTGTTGATGTCGATGGCGTGGTAGAAGGAGTCCGTGTCGGAGATCCACCCGGCGAAGCAGACCTCTTTGGAGACCCCCAGCTCTGCGGCCAGAGCCTTCAGGTTCTCCATCTCCTCGCCGTCACCGGCAATGAGGAGGCGGAGCCTGGGGAAGTCCCGGTGGGCCATGGCGAAGCCCCGGATGAGAGTGGCAATGTCCTTGACCGGGTTCAGACGGGCGGCGATGCCCGCCACCACGCAGGTGTCGTCGGCCTCCAGACCCACCGAGCGGAAGTACTCGGCCCGGTCCATGGCGGGGGTCCGGGGGGTGAAGTCCAGACCGTTGTAGATGGCAAAGAGCCGCTCGGGGTCAAAGTCCCGGGAGATGAGCAGGTCCACCATGGCATCGGACACACCGATGCGGTACTTGAGCGTCCGCAGGGCCAGGGTGTTGATGGTGCCGTAGGTCAGCCGGGAGATGGGCCGTCCCAGGTAGTCCAGGCGGTAGTCGCTGTGGACGGTGGACACCGTGGGGAGACCTGTCTTATGGGCCAGGAGGGCGGCCATCATGTTGCCTCGTGCGCCGTGGCTGTGGATGATGTCGTAGCCGTCGGCCTTGACCATAGCCACCAGCTTTTTGAGGGCGGCCAGCAGGTTCTTGTCGGGGATGACTTCCGTGTTGATCCCCAGCTCCCGGGCCTCCTGGGTGAAGGGGCCGTCGGTGAAGCAGACCATTTTGACCTGGATCCGGGGCGTGAGACCAGCCAGCAGAGAGTGGACGTGGGTCTTTGCGCCGCCGGTGTCGCCGCCGCTGATGAGGTGAAGCACTTTCATGGCGATTCCTCCGAAAAAAAGACTTGTGTAATACAAAATATTATTATACAATGGAAACCAATCATGGTCAAGCTACGGAGGTTACTTATGAGTATCATTGATAATAAAGGCAAGCTGTTCGGCAAGATCAACATCATCGACCTGATCGCCGTTGTGCTGATCCTGGCTGTGGTGGCCCTGCTGGGCACCAAGCTCCTCACCAACGACAGCGTGGGTCTGGCAGGCCCCGGTCAGCCTGTGGTCTACACCGTGAAGGTGGAGAACGTGGACGAGGACGTCTACGAGTTCATCCAGGACAATCTCCCCAGCCAGCTGATGGCCAACGGCCAGGTGCTGGACGGCTACGTCACTGCCGTGGAAGGCACTCTGGTGGAGACTCCCAGCGTCAACGTTGAGAACAACCCCACCCTGGGCATGACCATCCTGAATTACGACGAGGCAGGGACCTATGACCTGACCTTCACCGTGGAGGCCACCGTGAAGGACAACGTGGCCAGCGAGCTGGGCACCCAGGAGATCCGCGTGGGCAAGACCCACATCGTGAAGACCGTGGATTTCGAGCTGGAAAACGGCATCATCCAGTCCTGCGAACGCCTGGAAACGGCTGAATAATGTGTAAAAAACGAAGGACGGCTTGCCGTTCTTCGTTTTTTCTTCTGGCTGCCCTCTTGCATTTTGGCAAAAGGGGGTGTATAATCATCCACGAAATAAATACAGGGGAGCTTGTACTTGCAGGCTGAGAGGAAGTAACCGAACTTCGACCCTATAACCTGATGCGGATAATGCCGCCGTAGGAAGTCATAGCAATGGATTTTTTACAGGAGGCATCCCAAATGGACGTCTCCTGTTTTTATTTTTACAACTGAAAACCCAGGGGAGCTTGTGACAACAGGCTGAGAGGAAGGTGTGACCTTCGACCCTTATACCTGATGTGGATAATGCCGCCGTAGGAAACCATTTCGCTCTCTGCCGTGAGGATACCACAAAAGGTATCCTCACGGTTTTCTTTATTTTTTGCGAAAGGAGGAACGTACATCCACATTTGTGGCGGGCTGAGGGGGAGCGCCCTGAGTCTTGTACATCAGCGATGGGAAGCCGTGTTCCGGCGTGAGAGGATGCCAGCAAGCATCGACCGACCTTCCGTGCAGATATCCAAAGGATACCTGCGCCCATTTTGGAAGCGTCGCTGATGCCTGACGTTTCCTGACCCAAAGGAGAACTGAATGATGAAAAAAGCAAACACAAAAAAGTTAGCCATTGCCGGCGTGTTCTGCGCCGTTGCCGTGGTGGGAAGCCTGTTTTCCTTCCCCGTCCTGGGCAGCAAATGCGCCCCTGTTCAGCACATGGTCAACATCCTGTGCGGGGTGCTGCTGGGCCCTGGGTATGCCGTGGGCACTGCTTTTGGGGCGGCCCTCATCCGCAATCTGCTGGGCCTTGGGAGCCTGATGGCCTTCCCGGGCAGTATGTTCGGCGCATTGGTGTGCGGCGTGGTTTACGCCAAAACCAGGAGCATCCCCGGTGCTTTGCTGGGCGAAGTTTTCGGCACGGCCGTTCTTGGGGGTCTGTGCGCTTACCCCGTCGCCATTCTCTTTATGGGGCAAAAGGCCGCCGACCTGGCCTTTTACGCCTATATCATCCCCTTCCTGATCTCTACGGCTGCCGGTGCCGTCCTTTCTGCCGTGCTGATCTGCAGTCTGAAACGTTCCGGGGTCCTGCAGACCATGCAGGGATCCCTTGACCATTGAGGAGGAAACATCATGTTTGAACGCATGCTTGAAAATGTACGAAAGACCTGTCCGCTGATCCACAACATCACCAATTATGTCACGGTCAATGACTGTGCCAACATCCTCATCGCCTGCGGGGCTTCCCCCATCATGGCGGATGACAGGGAGGAGGTGGAGGAGATCACCACGGTTTGTGCCGGGCTGAACATCAATATCGGTACCCTGAACAGCCGCACCATTTCCTCCATGCTGCTGGCGGGCAAACGGGCCAACGAACTGGACCATCCGGTGGTGCTGGACCCTGTGGGGGCCGGAGCCTCCAGACTCCGGACAGAAACGGCCTTGCGGCTGTTGGAGGAAGTGGACTTCGCCGTCATCCGGGGCAATGTCTCAGAGATCAAGACCCTGGCATCGGGCAGGGGCACCACGAAAGGGGTGGATGCGGATGTGGCAGACCGTGTGACCGAAGAAAATCTGGATGAGATGGTGGCCTTTGCCAAGGCCTTTGGAGCGAAAACCGGTGCCGTCATTGCCATTACCGGTGCCATCGACATTGTGGCAGACAGGGAAACGGCCTACTGCATCCGCAACGGACACCCTATGATGTCCTCCATCACCGGAACGGGCTGTCAGCTCTCTGCCATGACCGCGGCCTTTGTCACGGCCAATCCCGACCATCCCCTGGAGGCTGCCGCTGCGGCTGTCTGCGCCATGGGTCTTGCAGGGCAGATCGCCCACAGCAGGCTTACCGAACAGGATGGGAACGCCACATACAGAAACTACATCATCGATGCGGTCTATCGCATGACCCCGGAAATGCTGAAGAGAGGAGCCAACTATGAAGTGCGATAAGAAAGCCATGCTGCTCTACGCTGTGACCGACAGGGCGTGGGTGGGCAAACAGAGCCTGTATGAACAGGTGGAGTCCGCCCTGAAAGGGGGCGTGACCTGTGTCCAGCTCCGGGAAAAGGAGCTGGACGATGAAGCCTTTCTGCAGGAGGCCGTGGAGCTTTCGGCCCTCTGCAAGAGGTACGGGGTCCCCTTCTTTGTCAATGACAATGTGGAAATTGCCGTCCGATGCGGTGCCGACGGCATCCATGTGGGGCAGGAGGATATGGAGGCCGCCCGGGTCCGGCAGAGGGTTGGCCCTGACATGATGATCGGGGTGTCCGTTCACTCGGTGGAAGAAACCCGGGAAGCGGTGAAAAACGGTGCAGACTGTCTTGGGGTAGGGGCCATGTTCTCCACCGACACGAAAACAGACGTGGATGTTCTGCCCACAGAGACCCTTCGCGACATTTGCGCGGCTGTGGACCTTCCTGTGGTTGCCATCGGCGGCATAGGAAAGACCAATCTCTCCCGGCTGTCCGGGACCGGTGTGGATGGGGTTGCCCTGGTCAGCGCCATTTTTGGGGCCGATGACATTGAGGGAGAGTGCCGTCTGCTCCGCAGGCTGTCGGAAGAAATGGTGGATCCGGTTTCGGATTGATGGTCCGACAGCTTCATGCGGCACATTGGGGGCACCACCTTATGCCGCTATAGAAAACGATGCTGAAAAACGAAAGGAGTCAACACGATGAAAATGAAAACAGCATTGACCATTGCAGGAAGTGACTGCAGTGGAGGCGCCGGGATCCAGGCAGATCTGAAAACCATGACCATGCATGGCGTTTATGCCATGAGTGCGATCACAGCACTGACTGCCCAAAACACCACCGGCGTGAGAGGGATCCAGGAAGCAGCCCCGGATTTCCTGCAACAGCAATTGGATGCAGTCTTCCAGGACATCTATCCCGATGCGGTCAAGATCGGCATGGTGGCCTCCGGTGAGCTGATCCGGGTGATCGCGGACAGACTGCGGTACTATGATGCCAAGAATGTAGTCGTTGACCCGGTCATGGTGGCCTCCTCCGGCTCCGCCCTCATGAAAACGGATGCAGTCCAGACGCTGATCGAAGAATTGCTCCCCCTCGCTGTCCTTGTGACCCCCAACATCCCCGAGGCCCAGGTCCTCTCCGGGCGGACCATCGAAAACAAAGAGGATATGATGGCAGCGGCAAAGGAGATCGGAGACCGGTATCGTTGTGCCGTCCTCCTCAAAGGGGGTCACAGCGTCAACGATGCCAACGATCTGCTCTATGCGGAGGGAAAACTGGTCTGGTTTGAGGGCAGGCGGATCCATAACCCCAACACCCACGGCACCGGCTGCACCCTGTCCAGTGCCATTGCCTCCAACCTCGCCAAGGGATTTACTCTGACCGAGTCCGTGGGGCGGGCCAAAGACTATATCTCCGATGCTCTTTCCGCCATGCTGGATCTGGGCAGGGGAGCAGGGCCCATGCAGCACAATTTCGGCCTTTCCGGACCATACGCAAGGGAGGCAGAGTGAGATGGAAGATAGGCGCACTTCGGTCGTTGAAAACGGTTTGATCTGGTTCGGTGCTGCCCTTTCCATTGCAGAGATCGTGACCGGTACCTACTTTGCCCCCCTTGGTTTTTCCAAAGGACTTCTTGCCATCCTGGTGGGGCACATCATAGGATGCAGCATGCTGTTCCTTGCCGGACTGATGGGTGCCAGGATGGGCAGGAGTGCCATGGAAACGGCCAAGATGAGCTTTGGCAGCAAGGGCGGGCTGCTCTTTGCGGCGCTGAACATCACACAGCTTGTGGGGTGGACAGCCATCATGATCTTCGATGGCGCACTGGCTGCCAATGGGATCTTCCCGGTGGGCAGCTGGGTCTGGTGCGCCGTCATCGGAGGGCTGATCCTTCTTTGGCTCATGATCGGGATAAAAAATCTTGGCAGGGTCAACAGGGTTGCCATGGCTGCCCTCTTTGGGCTGACCATCGTGCTCAGTTTTGTGATTTTCGGTAAGGGTACTGTTCTGACGATAAGCGGGGAGGGAATGTCCTTTGGAGCTGCGGTGGAGCTTTCGGTGGCCATGCCTCTGTCCTGGCTGCCTCTCATCAGCGACTATACCCGGGAAGCGGAAAAGCCGGTGAAGGCAACGGCGGTCAGTGCAGTGACCTACGGTATCGTGAGCTGCTGGATGTATGGGATCGGCATGGGTGCAGCCCTTTTTACGGCAGAGGGGGATATCGCGCAGATCATGGTAAAGGCGGGCCTGGGCGCGGCGGGCCTGGTGATCGTTGTCTTCTCTACGGTCACCACCACCTACCTGGATGCCTATTCCGCAGGGGTCTCCAGTGAATCCCTTTCCGGGAGGCTCAACGGGAAGATGGTCGGGGCTGCCGTCACAGTCATCGGTACCCTTGGGGCCATCTTCCTTCCCCTGTATGATATTACGGAGTTTCTCTACTTCATCGGCTCGGTGTTTGCCCCCATGATCGCCATTCAGATCGCGGATTTCTTTCTCCTGAAGAAAAACACGGAGAGCCGTTCTTTCAACCTGCAGAATCTTGTGATATGGCTGGTGGGCTTTGTCCTCTACAGACTGCTCATGGGGGTGGATATCCCGGTGGGGAGCACCCTGCCGGATATGGCCATCACCATCCTGCTTTGTATCGCAGTGGAGCATATCCGGGCTAAGAAGGTCATCCGTTGATTGGATGGAGCGGCTAAGACAATTTATCAGACACGGACGGCAAAAGTCGTCCGTGTTTTTTGTTTACAAAGGGTCGAAAAGGTCGAAAAAAGGTTGACTTTTCTGTAAACCATGATACGATATATCGGCAAAGCATGATAGAGGTGCGAATGTCAAGAGTATC
Source organism: Ruminiclostridium sp. (assembly GCA_017502545.1). GTDB lineage: Bacteria > Bacillota > Clostridia > Oscillospirales > Oscillospiraceae > Evtepia. The sequence goes on along the minus strand of JAFVUT010000031.1, from coordinate 5,462 downwards.
CCTTCCGGTTCCAGGCAAAAAGAAGGGGGAAAGGGGCCTTCGCCGAGGTTCCGAGGTCTTGCCTGAGGACCCGGGAGCCGGGCTGTGGGAGAACATCCTACAGACTGTCGTCCCGCGCGGGACGGAGCGCTGTCGTGAGTTCATCCCCGGTGAAGTCATGACATCGTCATGACTTTATTTTTTTGTATAGGAGAGAAAACCATGAGAAAAATCTTCCGGCGTCTGCTGCCCCTGCTGGCAGTCCTGGTGGTGCTGGGCATGGCTCTGGCGACTCCCGCCTTTGCCTCCGGCGATCCCACCGAGGAAGCTGGCACCAAGATGATCGAGTGCTCCGACTGCGGAGCAGGCGGTCTGTGCATGACCTGCTACGGTCACGACGAAGCCTGTGAGGACTGCGGCGGCACCTTCGCCTGCGTATCCTGCGAGGGCTCCGGCTATGTGGAGTCCCCCAGCAAGTTCTATAACACCGGCTGGGCCCTGCTGCCCCCCATCATCGCCATCGCCCTGGCCCTGATCACCAAGGAGGTCTATTCCTCCCTGTTCATTGGTATCGTGGTGGGTGGCCTGCTCTATTCCAACTTCACCTTTGAGACCACCGTCCTCCACGTCTTCAACGACGGCATTCTGGGCTCCGTCACCGACGGCTACAACATGGGCATCCTGGTCTTCCTGGTCATCCTGGGCGCTATGGTCTGCCTGATGAACCGTGCCGGCGGCTCCGCTGCCTTCGGCCGCTGGGCCCAGACCCACATCAAGTCCCGTGTGGGTGCACAGCTGGCCACCTTCGTGCTGGCTCTGTTTCTGTTCATCGACGACTACTTCTCCTGCCTGACCCTGGGCAGCGTCATGCGTCCTGTTACCGACAAGCACAACGTTTCCCGCGCCAAGCTGGCCTACCTGATCGACGCCACCGCAGCTCCCATCTGCATCATCGCCCCCATCTCCTCCTGGGCTGCTGCCGTTGCCGGCTTCGCTGAGGACGGCCAGGGCCTGCAGCTCTTCATCCGGGCCATCCCCTTCAACTTCTACGCTCTGCTGACCCTGGTCATGGTGGTGGGCATCGCCGTCCTGAACATGGACTACGGCCCCATGGCCAAGCACGAGATGAACGCCCTCCAGAACGGCGACCTCTTCTCCGGCAAGAACCCCTATGCCACCATGAGCGAGGAGGAGTACAACGAGAACGGCCGTGTCATCGACCTGGTCTTCCCCATCCTGGCCCTGGTGGTCTGCTGCGTCATCGGCATGATCTACACCGGCGGCTTCTTCTCCGGTGAGAACATCATCAACGCCTTCTCCAACTGCGACGCCTCTCAGGGCCTGATGATGGGCTCCGCCTTTGCCCTGGTCATCACCATGATCTACTACCTGGTCCGCCGCTCCATGAAGTTCACCGACATGATGGGCAGCATCCCCGAGGGTTTTAAGGCCATGGTCCCCGCCATCCTGATCCTGACCTTCGCATGGAGCCTGAAGGCTATGACCGACTCCCTGGGCGCAAAGCTGTTTGTCCGTGACTTCGTCTACGCCAACGCTTCCAGCTTCCATGCCTTCCTGCCCGCTGTCATCTTCCTGATCGGCTGCCTGCTGGCCTTCGCAACCGGCACCAGCTGGGGCACCTTCGGCATCCTGATCCCCATCGTCCAGAGCGTCTTCCCCATGGACAACCCCCTGGCCATCGTCTGCATCTCTGCCTGCATGGCCGGTGCTGTCTGCGGTGACCACTGCTCCCCCATCTCCGACACCACCATCATGGCTTCCGCCGGCGCCCAGTGCGACCACGTGAGCCACGTCAACACCCAGCTGCCCTACGCCATCACCGGCGCAGCGGTGAGCTTCGTGACCTACATCTTCGCTGGCTTTGTCCCCAACGCCTTCGTCGCCCTGCCCGTTGGCATCGTGCTGATGGTCGCAACCCTGATCGTCATGAAGAAGGTCGTGGGCAAGAAGGTCCCCGCCTGATTTTGATTGGAAAAGGTCCTCATCCGTTTCGGATGGGGACCTTTTTTCGTAGGGGCGGATTCCATATCCGCCTGGGGAAGGCAGGTGCGTGGAATGGGTCGTGCGGGATACGGATTCGGCTCCCTCTGACGAGGGAGCTGTCACCGCAGGTGACTGAGGGAGAGAGAACGAAACTTGGAGAGACAGCAACCCCCTTCACGTTGCGGTATCTCTCCCTCCGTCCTCGCTTTGCGAGTCCACCTCCCTCGTCAGAGGGAGGCTTTGGTTTGTGCGATCCTCTCCGCAGTCGTAGGGGCGCTTCACGAAGCGCCCGAAACGTAGGTGCGTGGACCAACGTGGCAGGACCGATGAGGGCAGGAGGTGAATTGACCGGAGGCCAAGAGAGGCTGGCCTGGGCCATCGGCCCCTACAATGGATTGTGCGAGGAACTAATGCGGCTCCTTTTTATCCTTCCGGAACAACTCCCGCAGACCGATATACAGCAGAAACACGCCAAACAGTTTCCGCAGTAAGTGGGTCTCCAGCCGATTGGCCAGCAGGGCCGTGCAGGCGGCGGCCACGAGCCCCGCCAGGATGGCTGGGAGGATAACCTTCTTCTCCAGCAGGCCGTTCTTTTTATGGGCGGGCAGGGCGGCGGCTGCGGCGGGGAGGAAGTACAAGAGATTGATCCCCTGGGCCTGGTGCTGGGTCATCCCGGCAAAGGCGGTTAGATAGATGAGCAGCAGGGACCCGCCGCCGATCCCAAAGGCGGACAAGATCCCGGTGACCGTCCCGGCCAGGAAGGGGAGAAGCCAGGCGGTCATCCGGTGAGAGAGGTCCAGGCCCCGTAGAGGATCAGCAGGGAAAAGGCCCGCTTGAGCCACAGGACGGACACCTTTTGAAAAATCTTCCCGCCGACGAGACCGCCCACCAGACCCCCGGCCAGGTAGGGCAGGGCGGTCATCACATCCAGGTTTCCCTTCCAGAAGTAGATCCCCGCCGACAGGGCGCACAGGGGAAAGATGATGGCCACTGAGCAGGCGAAGGCCCGTCTTCGGTCCAGCCCGCACCGGGCCATGAGCAGGGGCACCAAAATCATACCCCCGCCGCCCCCGAAGAATCCATTCACCAACCCTGCTGCCCCTCCTGCCACCGCCGCCGGGACCCAGGTTCGCTTTGTTTCAGACATGAAAAATCCCCTCCTCCGGCCTAGTTTGCCAGAAGAGGGGATCAATTATTCTTGAATCAGGTCCTGGATGACCGCTCCGGCCAGGAGGAACCCGGCCACAGGAGGCACCCAGGGTGCGCTGGCGGGGATGGACCGCCGTCCGGGCGGGGGAGCCTCCCCGGTGGGGATGGTCTGAGCGGGAAGCTCCGGGGAGAAGACCACCTTGTGGTGGCGGATGCCCCGGTTCTTCAGCTCCTTGCGAATGATCCGGGCCAGAGCGCAGCCCTCGGTCTTAGAGATATCCGCCACCCGGAACTGAGAGGGGTCCAGCTTGTTGCCGGTGCCCATACAGGAGATAATGGGGATCTCTCTTTGCAGGGCGGTCTCGATCAGGTCCAGCTTACAGGAGACCAGGTCGATGGCATCCACGATGTAGTCATACCGGGTCCGGAAGAAGTCCTCCCGGCAGTCGGCCTCGTACTTCCGGGGCATCTGGTGGACCTGACAGCCGGGGTTGATGTCCAGGACCCGACGGGCCAGGGCCTCGGTCTTGTCCAGCCCCACGGTGGAGTGGAGGGCCTGGAGCTGGCGATTGATGTTGGAGACTCCCACCTGGTCGTTATCGATGAGGGTCAGGGTCCCCACACCGGACCGGGCCAGGGCCTCCACGCACCAGCTGCCCACTCCGCCCAGGCCAAAGACAGCCACATGGGACCGGGCCAGCTTCTCCATGGCGGCAGGACCCAGGAGCATTTCCGTCCGGAGGAATTGTTCGTTGGTCATTGGGATAACCTCCTGAAAGAAACCCCTGCGGATGGATCCGCAGGGGTTTTGTTTGAAAATTACAGGTTGGGGATGGTCTTGCCTTCCTCGGTCAGCTCAGCGGGATAGTTTGCCTGGATCTCGGTGTACCATGCGGAGTAGTCCTCGGAGCGCAGAGCCTCGGAGGCAGTCAGCTCCCAGCGGATGTCGCCGAAGGCCTCCACCAGGACCAGCTGATAGCCGGCCACAGCGCCGGTGGAATCCAGATAGGGCAGGACGGTCACGTCGCCCACCTGACGATCAGCGGCGAACATCCAGGCCTGCAGATCGGCTTCCATGTAGGTGCGGTCAGCATCCTCCACCAGCTCGGGGGTGATGGTCTCGGTAGCCAGAGCACCGAACTCGGTGACAGCGCCGGACTCCCAGTCAGCCAGCAGAGCCTTGGCCTGCTCCTCGGCAGCAGCCAGAGCTTCCTCGGTGGGAGCGGCAGCGGTGCCGTCCTCGTTGGTGGTGGTCTCAGCGGGGATCTGCATGACCTGATAGCTCATGGTCTGGTAAATATCCTCGCCCTTGTCGCGGCCCAGGAACTGGACCACGGTGTAGCCGGTGCCTTCCACTTCGATGGCGGTGATATCGCCTGCGGAGCGGCCTGCTTCCTTCAGCCACTCGCCGGCGGTGCCGGGCAGGGAGATGGAGCTGCCAGCCATATCGACCATGTGATTGTACTCCTCGTCCTCGAAGAGCTTTGCGGTGTCTTCGTCCAGGTGAGCCATAGCGGCCTCGTTGAAGGATGCGCCGCCGTTGATCTCAGCGATCATGGCATCAGCTTCCTGGGAAGCGGCGGCCATAGCGGCGGAAGTTTCTTCCTCGGTGGCCTCGATGGGGTTGCCCTCCTCGTCGGTCTCGGTTTCCACCGCTGCGGTGATGGTGCAGTAGCGATACTCGAAATTGTCCAGAGCATCGGCGTTTTCAGCGTAGTAGGCAGCCAGCTCGTCCTCGCTGTAGGTGAACTCGTAAGCCACCTGGCGGGAGTACTCGTCGGCCAGGATGCCGTCAGCCAGGACCTTCTCGAAGAGATCCTTGGTCATCAGGTCGCCGTACAGCAGCTTCAGGTAGGCATCCTCAGAGTAGCCGCTCTGGACGCTGTACATGGTCAGATAGCTCAGGTTCTGGTCGATGGCGGTCTGACCGTCCTCGGACATGGTGTAGCCTGCGGCTTCGGCCTCACTGGTCAGCAGAGCCACACGCTGGAGCTCCTGCAGGGCAGAGTCCATGAAGTAGTCGGCGTAGGTGACGCCCTCTTCCTCGTTGAAGAACTGCTCGCTGGGGGACAGGGTGGTGTCATACCCCATGTCCATGCCGTATGCCTTGTACTGCTCGGCGTTGTTGATGAACTGGTTGGCAACAGCCTGGTAGTAGTAGGAGACCTCGGCCATGGAGTACTCCTCCTCGCCCACGGTAGCGGCGGCAGCGTTGGCATCTACCTTGTCGCCGGAAAGAATACCGGAATCCCAGATCAGCAGGGCTGCCACCAGAACGGCGCAGACGATGCCGATGGCCCAATAGAGTTTAGCCTTGGACCCGGTCGTTT